>JANWYV010000053.1 GCA_025055075.1 Blastocatellia bacterium | reverse complement strand
ACTTCCTGCCGCTTCAGGGGTGGTTCGGAGATCCCAAAGAGTCGGAGAACATGTCGGAAGAGGACGACGAAGCTCACGATCGAATCTGCCATGAGGGCCGTCACCCGCTCGGCGCTATGGCTCGCCGGGATGTAGAGTTCCCGCAGCCGGATGAGCTTGCCCCGCAATTCGTATTCGAGCTGATGGCGGAGGTTGACAGTCGGAACCGCGAGCCCCAGGAAGGGATCCTCGCCATAAAGGACGCGATGGGCCGCGCTCATGTCGAGGAACTCCATTGGGAAGACGTCCGAAGCATCGGCCATCTCCTCGCGAGTGAAGTACAGCGGCAGCGGGTGCCCTTGGGCCTGCCACTCCTCAATGAGCGGGCGAGCTGCTCGAAGGTCGGCCGGAGTGACCGCTTCCAGAATGACGAGGACATTATAGTTCGATCGTTCGGGATCGAAGTCTCCCGTTACGGCCGATCCATAAAGCACGACGGAGACAAGCTGCGCGCCATGCGCCGCTTTCAATCCTTCGACGAGCTTGGCCAGCTCCTCCGCCATACGCACTTCGCCGCACGCGATCTCTCACCAGCTCCCGCTTGCGCCGCCTCCTCCGAACGATCCCCCGCCGAAGCCGCCAAAGCCTCCTCCCCCAAATCCACCCCATCCATGAGAGCTGCCGCCGATATGGCCGCCGAAGCCCCCCGATCCCCCGCCGCTGAAGATAATCGGATACCAAAGCCAATCTGAGTCCCGATAGGGCCGCGACCGCAAGGCGCGTCCTCCCTTCCGCCGGCTTACGCCTGTAGTCGCCGCTAAGACAAAGGCAACAATGAAGAGAACGAGCAACAGGAGAACGAGGCCAAGACCGGTCGTTCGAGCAGGTCGTCGTTCTGGCGCATAGGCGAGTGAGGCATCAACATCCTCGATCGTCACGCCGCGCTTTTGGGCGAGCGTCGCAACAATGGTCTGAAGTCCCAGCTCGAGCCCTTCGCCATATTTCCGTTCCCGAAAATAGGGGACCATGCGACGACCCACCTCTCCGACCAACCCGTCAGGCAGCTCCCCTTCCAACCCATATCCGACTTCAATACGCCACTTGCGCTCGTTCGGAGCGACGAGGATGAGCAAGCCCGTATCCTCTCCCTTTTGTCCAATCCCCCACCGACGCGCCAATTCAATCGAGTAGTCTTCGATGGGCCTCTCCCCGAGCGAGGGGACGGTCACGATAGCGATCTCCACCCCCATCTGGGATCGTACTCGGCGGATCAAGGCCTCCATCCGCGCTTGACTCTCTGGATCGAGCACACCGGCGAAGTCGTTCACATAGCCTCGGGGGGACGGGAAATCCTGGCCATGCGCCAGATGGCCGAGCGCCAATCCCACGAGCGCAATAATGAGAATGGCCCGAATCCCGAACACGATTCCGCTCCGCATCAGGCCATAGCTTACCAGACCGCTTCCCCATACGCCAACGGGCGAACGTTCGTTCCCCGCTCGCGTGCAAGAGCATCCCGTCGCGAGAGGGCATCGAACACGGCGACGGTCGCCCTCATCTAAAGAGACGACGAAAAGAAGCGCGGAGGAGCGTATGCGACGGGCATGCCGGGGGTATGAGCCGCTCATCGCCGTGATGGTCGTCCTCATTTCCCTACAGCCGCTGGTCGCCAATCCCGTTCAATCGGCGACGGGGAAAATCTCTGGACGGGTCCTCTCGAACACTGGTCGTCCAGTGAAATACGCGCGCGTCGAGCTGCATCGGGTCTCTGATTCAGACTCCGCTTTCGTTGCAGAAACGCGCGCGGATGCACGCGGGAGCTTCACCTTTGAGAATGTGGCTCCCGGGAGGTACGCTCTCCGGGCCTCGCAGATCGGCTTCTTCGCTCCAGAATCGGAGCGAGCTTTCACAGAATTCATCGAGCTTCTCGCAGGTCAGCACGCGCAAGATCTCGATCTCGTGTTGATCGCGGGAGGAGCCATTGCCGGTCGAGTCTTCGATGAAGATAGCGACCCGATGATCGCTGTGGAAGTGATGGCTGTACGGCTTCTGGCCAATGGAGAGGCAGCTCATCAAAGCACTGTCCAGACGGATGATCGGGGAGCCTATCGCTTTTTCGGCCTACCCCCAGGACAATATGTGGTCGGCGTTCGCTTCCCGGATCATGGGCGAAGTCGCCAATGGACGCTTCGATATTTTCCCAGCGCCCTCTCCCGCCAAGAGGCTACCCCCATTTCAGTGGGCGAAGGACAGGAAGTCGAAGGCATAGACATCGCGTTTAAGCCCCTGAAAGGAGCTCGATTGATGGGGCGCGTCATCTTGGAGAAACAGGGCAGCCCCGTTCGCGCGCGCCTAACGCTTTCGGGACAAGAGTTCCTCACCCTCTCGACACATACCGATTCCGCCGGGTGTTACGAATTCCTCGACCTCCCTCCAGGACAGTATCACGTGAGCGTGGAATCTCTTGATGGGGATGCCGTGGGACGTTGGCAATTCGTTCACATCCCTTCCCAACACCCCGTCCGCCATGACTTCGCATTGCCAGAAGCCGCTCGAGTAGAGGGTTGGGTGGAGCTTGAGGATCGCCGTCCTTTGGACCCAATGCATTCTCTCACCGTGTCTCTCACGATGACCCGAATCGAAGGGCCGGAAGGCGCTCCCTCGATGATCTCCAAATCGGTGGAACCGGACGGCACCTTTCGTATCGGCGGATTGCCGAAAGGGAGAGCGCGGCTCTCGATTTTCTCCCCCAACGAGCGGTACTACATAAAGGCGCTCATGGTCGGAGGTCGCGAGGTGCCTGATTTCGAGCTATCTCTCCACCCTGGAATCACGCTTTCGAACGTGCGCGTCGTGCTCTCCGATGAGACGGGGGAAATCCATGGTCGCGTGGAAGCCGAAGAGGGCGACATGACCGCATATCGCCTCCTTCTCATCTCTGAAGATCCGACGAAACGGCACGATGTGGAACAGGTCAAGTTCGCCTGGACGACCGGTCCATTTCCGTTCATCTTTCGTGGCATACCGGCAGGCCGCTATTGGCTGTTCGCTGTTCCGGTAGAAGTCTCCATCGAGATCGAGACCCTGATCGAGAGGCATTTCTCCTCAGCCCGCATGATCAAGGTGCGTCCTCGTCAGATCGTTGAGGTCCGCATCTCCCCGCTTCGGAAGGAAGACCTCTGAGGCCGCTATGGAAGTGACGGTGCATTCCTGACGCCTAGCCGAAAGCTCCCAGGGACAGCTCTCGCAAGATGTCCTCTAAGACTTCTCGTGGACAAGCGCTCTCGAAGACCGGACGACCGAGGACGAGATAATCCGCTCCTGCTCGGATGGCCTCTTGCGGTGTCGCTGAGCGCCGTTGGTCGTGCGCAGAAGCGCCTGCAGGACGAATCCCGGGAACGACAATTGCGAATTCCCGATGGGGAACGACTTCGCGAATCCGCGCAACCTCCCACGCGGAAGCGACGACGCCTCCCACGCCACATGCATGGGCCAGGCGCGCTAGGGCGATGGCGATTTGTTCAGGCTCGTCGCGCAGGCCTACCTTCACCAGATCCTCAGCCCCCAAGCTCGTCAACACAGTCACGGCGAGGATGCGTGGCTGCGCAATGGATTCGCGCGCGCAGAAATCTGCAACAGCTTCAACGACAGCTCGCATCATCGGTTCACCACCAAGAGCGTGAACGGTAAACATACTGACGCCTAGGCGCGTCGCTTCGATCCCAGCACGCGCGACCGTCGTCGGAATGTCGTGAAACTTGAGATCGAGGAACACGCGCTCTCCCCGCTGAAGGAGCGTGCGAACGAGATCTGGCCCAGCGGCTGTGAAGAGTTGGCTCCCGATCTTGTACATGCCGACCAATCCTCCCGTCTCTTCGACGAGGCGCAGAGCCGCCTCTGCCGTCGAGACGTCGAGGGCGAGGATCACGCGATCTTTCGGCTCAAGCTTCTCGTTCTTCTCCCTCATCGGCCTCATCTTCCTCTCCCGCGCGATAGGAGGCACTGCGCCCCATGCCCTCACTCTCCCTCGATTTGGCGAAGGATCCGCCGAACGCCTTCTCGGAAGACCTCTGGCGGAGGCAAGAGACTGAGGACGAGATGTCCCTCCTCCTGGAACTCGAAGAAATATCCGGGGTGCACCAAAACCCCTTCTCGCTCCACCAGTTCAAGCGCGAACGCCTCGTCATCGCGCGCATCCGCGAGCTGCAAGATCGCATACCATCCCCCTTCGGCCTTCAAGCAACGACATCGTTCGGTTCGAGCGACGTTCTCTTCCAAGAATTGCCGATTCGTCAGCACGCGCTCCAGGATCTGTCGGCTCATCGCCCTCCGCAGCGCCATCCAGTGCGGCAAGGCCTGCTGCACCGGGGTGTTCACCGAGAGATACGTGTCTCCAATGACCTCCAACCGAAAGAGCGCCTCGCGCACCAACTCCTCCGGACCAGCGATGCCAATCCAAGCGAGCTTCATTTGCGGGAGCCCAAGGAGCTTCGAGATTCCGCCAAGGGCGAAGACCAAGATGTCCCCACTCTCCTCCCGAAGGAGGGTCCCGATCCGCTCTGGATCTTCCGCATAGGCGTAATCCAGAAAGACCTCATCGCTGATCACGGCCAGATGGTGCTCCGCGCAGAAAGCGCGGAGACGCTCCCACTCGCGGCGCTTCACGAACGATCCGGTCGGGTTGTTCGGATTCACCAGGATGAGCGCGCGCGTCTTCGGCCGAAATGCTGCTCGCACGCTCTCGAGATCAATCTGCCATCCCTCGCGATATACCAACCGATAAGTGTCAAGCTGCACGTCGTTCACATCAGCGAGAAATCCAAAGAGTGGATAACTCGGCCGAGGGACGAGGAGGTGATCTCCCGGATCGGCCAGTAATCGAAAGAGAAACGCATACGCTTCGCTCGTGCTCGCCGTCAGAAAGATCCGCTCCGGATCGGCGGGCGCTCCGTACTCCGCATAATATCGCGCGATCGCCTCGCGAGCCGACCGCGCGCCCTGCGGGAGGGGCTCATACCGCAAATTCTCCGGGAAGAGAAAAGGCGCAAGGATCGCCTCATCCGGATACTCGAAGGCGCATCGCGTGGGATTCGACTCAGTCAAATCCAGAATCGGCAATCCTCGCTCGCGCCGCTCACGCACTCGACGCGTCAGCTCATTCACCGCCGTCGGCCAATTGGTCCGCGCCGCGAACATCGGTGTCTCAGCATACCGCGATGAACCTCAGAATCGGAAGAGGTAGCTGAACTTCACGAAGACTTGCCGTCCGGTCGAACGCGTGGGCGCGCCGAGGCGTCGAAGTCCTCCTGGGGAAGTCGGGTCGAGACCAATGTTCTCCCAGTGATCCGTGTATCCCACATAGAGCGCCGTCCAGGGATTAACGAGATATGTGACCAAGATGTCCACGGCGACTCGCTTCTCTCGCTCCGCCCGCACCAGAGAGGGATTCGGGAGCACGGCCGTATAATCGATGATCGTTCGCAGCGACAGTTCCCGGGTGAATTGATAGTTCACCTTTGTGCGAAGCAAGTGGTTGTTGAAGATGCTGACGGTCGCCCGGCGCAACGCAAGCGCGTCCGCCAGTGATGAGGGCAAGGATTCGCCGTGCGTGCCCAAGCGGCTGTAGAGATAGACCTGACTCACCAAAAGTTGCGAGGTGGGTCGAAGGGTCAGCTCCAATTCCCCACCGGCTGTGGTCGCGGAGAAGGGAGCCAATCCGGGCGCAGGATAAAAATTGACCCCCTTTCCGAAGCGATAACTTCCTCCGAGGGTGAGCCATCGGAGCCACGCGGTCGCAGCGCTAAGCGACGTCTCATGTTTCCGAAATCCCAGATCGCGAAACAGCTCGAACGACTCCGAACGGCGGAAGGAGATCTCCGTTGGTCCGGCGAACTGCACCTGGAACCCATTGCTGATGACCCAATCTTGAAGACGACCACGCCGATCCCAATTCGCAAGGGTGAAGATGTTCGGTCCGAAGCTCTGCAAGCGTTTCCCCTCGCGGAACCAGCGGTATCGGACGAAATGTTCCATCTGCCGCACGTCCACACGGCGGATGAAGCCGAGCTGCGTATGAAATCGCGGGCTGCGATCCACATACTCTCCGGAATAGAAGAAGTGCCGCCCCGAGTACGAGAGATCGAGCGAATAGGCGGGACCGGAGAATCGCCGACCATCGCGATGGGTGAAACTCTGCATGATCTGACCGGTGAACGTCCAATTCCGACCCATTCGAAGCAATGTATCGAGGGCCAGGACACTGTTGGACTGCGACAGGAAGGACCGGCGCGTGAAGAGGACGCCGACGCTCGATTGTTCGGCGAATTCCCGTTGCACGCGCAGGACGCCAATGGCGGCTCGCTGGCCATATCTGGGATCAGTAGGAGCGACGCGCTTGCCTGGAGCCCGATCGTCAATGGCGAGCGCGCCAAGAGCCCAACGTCCCGCCTTCCCCGTCATCCGCGCGCCGAATTGAGGGTCAACGATCCGGCGGGAGAAGAAGAGGTTCTCCAATGTCTGGAAGAAGCCGGCATTTTCCAGGAAAAACGGGCGCTTTTCCGGGAAGAAGACCTCGAACCGTTGATTGAGCGTTACTTGCGGATCATCGGATTCGACCTGACTGAAATCGGGATTCACCGTGAGATCGAGCGTGAAGGCGTCGCGTAAGATGAACTTAGCATCCATTCCTCCTCGTCCTTCGATCTCCGCTCGCCAGGCGGGTGCATTCGCCCGACCTGAATCCAGGAATCGAGCGGCGGCGAACGCTCCGTAGGGGATGAACTGCCAATTGCGTCCCGGCGAGATGTCTTCCAGTCCTTCCAACGTCGCCAATTGTTGAAGGAACCCGGCCACGCGCCGGGTGATATAGGGCCAGAACGCTTGTTCATTGAGACGTGGGATGATTCGTCCGAGCGCGATCCCCCACGTTTGCGTTCGCGTCGCGGGGAATCGAAGGCTGCGGAAGGGAATGGCCATCCGGACGATGAAACCGTCTTCCGTCAGCCGACCTTCGGAGTACCAGAGCGTATCGAAGCTCATATCATCTTCCTGCCCTTCTCCCACAATCCCATCGGCCTGAATGCCCAAAGGATTGGCGAGGAAGAGATAGGCCCGACGCCGATCTTGAAATGTGTCTAGAGTCACCCCCACCAGGTCGTCTTCTAAGATCGCTTCGCGTCGAGAGAGGCGCGCGCGAACTTTCGCCGGATCATCTTTGCAGATGAAGACGACGTAGAGATGGTGCTGATCGTAGGAGAGGCAAGCCGTCGTCTCCAAGCTGACGGGAATTCCGTCTCCCGGTTCCCGCTGGCGAAAATCGGACACGCACACCTCGCCCGCGTTCCTCACCCCTTGCAGGTACTCTTCCAACCGTGGAGGGGATGAAACGCGAGAGAGGCGCAGGCGTGGACGTTCTGCTTGAGCGAATCCTTTTATGATCGCACCAAGCAAGAGCATCAGGAGAAACGCAAAGATCAAGCTTCGACTTACCATCGCCTTTCTCCCCAGTTGCTCATCGCTATCCCTATTACGGGATACCATGCTGATCGGTTCCCACCAAGAGATCGGGACTCTATCGGTACTCGATCCGCAAGCGTTTTGGCCGATGCGACGCGGGGACGACGGCAAAGGGGATCCGTCCGAGCAGCCGTCCCTCAGTCGTGCGCACCTCCACGCGCCACCGACCAGGCGTGATCTTGCGCTTCACGGTATAGCCCCGATAGCCGCCTTCGCGCCCGCCGATGATCGTGTAGGAGAGGCGATCCGTCGTGATCCACCGGCCGTTCTCATCCCGCCGCTGCCAGTAGTGCCACACCTGCTCAGTGAATGCCGTCGGGGCGAAGATGGCAGCGAAGCAATAGACGGCATCACCCGGGGCGTACGCGAACTCGCGTTCATCTCGACGCCAGAAGAACCAGCGCGAAGGTTCTCGATAGACGACCTCATACTGCGTCCCCACGCGCCGGACATTCCGGTAAATCCCTCCATCCTTCAACGCCAAAGGAATAGGCGGGATGACGTCGCCGAAATAGCTGAGGAGCAAGCCGCCGAATACGATCATCGGAACGGGGAAGACCCGTATCGCCTCGGGTCGGTAACCGAAGATCGCTATGCTGAGGATACCCGTCAGCATGAGGCTCAGCACTCCACTCAGGACAAAGAGTGCTGCGCTCAATTGTCGAACCAGGAGCGGCAGGAAGAAGGTCAAGAAAGCCGAGCCGCAAAAGAAATAAAGGGGCAAGAGCAACCTCAGATCCCGCAGCCGATGGGCGAAGAACTCGTTAGCCAGCATGAGGCCGACGAGCAGCCCGACGAAAATGAACGACCGACCGACGGCCGCGCTCTTGAAATAGAAGACGACGTAGCTCGAGAGCAGACCACCGAGGAAGAAGTGCACCCCCCAGGTCATCAGATCGAGCCGTCGGAGCAGCCATGGCGATTTGAGGCGTCCGCGTTCGGCTCGTCCCACCATCGCGATCAGGACGCCCGAGGCCAGCAGATATCCGAGCAAGATCAGGTTATCCCGCCACCGGTCAATGCGCGTGAGCGTCACACTGTCATACACGAATCCAAGGACAAAGGCCAGAAGCGGCCCATGCTTTCGATGGCGCTCGAGGAACGCGCGCCACCGATCTCGCCACGCCGCCCGACGGCGGCCTGCTCCTTCGCGCCACACGTTCAATCAAAGCAGGGGCGATGCCAGCGCGTCAATCTCTCGAAAAGTTGATAGGCGCTTGAGACCACCGCCTATCGAACGCGCTCGACGTGGACGAACGGCGCTTGGCGCAGCGCCGATGGCCGCGTATGATTAGGACGCATCGCCTCAAGGGGGCGATGCGAATCCACAAAAGGGGGAAGAGCGATGAAACGATTCGTTGCGACGATCCTGTGTGGGATCTCCTTCATGCTCTCTTCCACATGGCCTGCGGCCCTCGCCGACGCCTTCGATTTCTACGCGCGAGGGCCTTATCGCCCGTCGGTTCCGCGCCCATCGCAGCTGCTCGGATATGAACCGGGCGAATTCCACACGGACTTCCGCGGAATGGAGCGCGTCATCTTCGCCATCGCGCAAGCGGCCTCTGATCGCGTGCGCGTGATCGAATACGGGCAGAGCTACGAGCGGCGTCCTCTCCGTCTGCTCCTCATCAGTGCGCCGGAGAATATGAATCGGCTCGAGGAGATCCGAGCGCGCGTTCAAAAGCTCGCTGACCCCCGGCGGCTCAGCTCTCCGGAGGAGGCGGCGGCCATCATTCGCACGACGCCCGTCGTCGTCTGGCTGAATTACGCCAACGATGGCAACGAATCGGCCGCTTTCGAAGCGGCGTTGCAGGTCGCCTATCACTTCGCCGCGAGCGAGGAGCCAAAGACACGAACGCTTTTAGAGAATGCCCTGATCATCATCAACCCCGCCCATAATCCCGAGAGTCACGAGCGTTTCGTCGCCTGGTACAACGCTTTCGCCGTCGGAGCCGAGGATCGTTTCGCTTACGAACACAACGCCCCCTGGGGGCTCTCGACGAACAACAATCACTATCAGATTGACCTCAATCGCGATGCCTTGGCGAGCACGCAGATCGAAACCCAAGCCCTCATGCGCGCCTATCTGCAGTGGAATCCGCAGGTCTTCGTAGATCATCATGGTCAGACGACGAACTTCTTCTTCCCGCCGCCGGCCGCTCCCGTGAATGCGAATCTCCCGAAGGCGTATCACGAGTGGATGGAAATATTCGGACGGGGCAATGCCGAAGCTTTCGATCGTCAAGGGTGGGCGTATTTCGTCCGAGACGTCTTCGACCTCTTCTATCCGGGATATTGGGACAGTTGGCCTTCGCTCAACGGAGCGATCGGCATGACCTATGAGACCGATGGAGGTGGAAGTCTGGGGCTACGTTGGCGGCGCGAGGATGGAGCTCTCGTGACCCTGCGCGATGGGATCGCGAAACATTTCCTCGCGAGCTTGGCGACGGTGGAGACGGCGGTCCGCTATCGCGAACGCTTGCTTCAATACTTCTACGACTTCAAGCGCACGGCGATCGAAGAGGGCGCGCGCGGTCCAATGCGACGGTTCGTCCTCCTGCCAGGGAACGATCCGGGGCGGGCAGCGGAACTCGTCGCGACACTTTTGCGCGCGGGGATCGAAGTCCACGTGGCTCAGGAGGCCTTCTCCTCGCGCGCGGCGCGCGACTATCTGACCAAGACGACGACGGCGCGCTCGTTCCCCGTGGGCGCGTTCCTGGTGGACTTGGCGCAGCCGCAAATGCGCTTGGCGAAGACGTTGCTTGAACCCGAAGCCGAGTTGGACCCGCAGTTCGTCAAGCGCCAATTGGAGATCCGCGAGCGGAACGAGCGACGGGGTAAGAATGTTCCGAAGGAGCGCTATGAGTTTTACGATGTGACAGCATGGTCCCTGCCCCTGGCTTTCGGCGTCGAAGCCTATTGGACCGAAGACGCGCCACGCGTGCGCTCCGCCCTGCTGACGCTTGATGACGCTGGGCGCGTGGTCACAAGCGATGATCGGAAGCCGATCGTCACGGGCGGCGTTACCGGTCGCGCGACGTCGGCCTACGTGTTCTCCTATGAGACGAACGCGGCGGCGCGCTTGGCCTTCGCCTTACTCAACGAAGGATACAAGATTGCTGTTTCAACGAAGCCCTTGCGCGTGGACGGTCGCGATTTCCCGCGTGGCACGCTCGTCGTCCCCATCGAGCGCAATCCCGAATCCGTGCACGAGCGCATCGCCACCCTCGCCCGCGAATATGGCGTGAACGTCTACGCGGCAGCGAGCGCATACGCGGATCGCGGTGACACGGGGATTGGATCGCCGGCTGTCATCCCCCTGCGAAAGCCTAAGATCATCGTCATCGTTGGAGATGGCGTCTCCGTTACAAACTTCGGCGCGATCTGGTTCCTCTTCGAACGACGGTTCGGCATCCCCTTCACTCCAATGACGCTCGCCTCGCTGCAACGTGCTCACATTTTCGAGTACGACGTGATCCTCTTCCCCGATGGCAATCCCTCGGTCTATCGCACGATCCTGGGAGATCGGGGTATTGATCGGCTCAAGCGATGGGTGAACGAAGGCGGCGTGCTCATCGGAATCGGAGGCGCGGCAGAGCTTTTCACACAGAAAGGGATCGAACTAACGACTTCCCGCGTCCTCGGCGCTGAGGAAGAAGCGCTTCCTTCGCCAGGAGCGAGCGCCCCTAGCCCCGCATCAGCCCAGACGCCAGCCGATAAGTCGGCGCGTCCTCTTCCTGTTCCTGGAGCGATCTTACGAGCCACGGTGGATCGGCATCACTTTCTGACGTTCGGATACGACGCTGAGCATCTGCCCGTCCTCGTGAATGGGGCGCGCTTCTTCACCCGCAGCCGAGACGGAGCGAACGTTGTCACCTTCGAGGGCAAAGAGCTACATCTGAGCGGCTTCATCTGGCCTAACAATACGGTGGAACTTTTGAGCGGGACGGCTTATCTCATTCACGAGCCGACAGGACGTGGTCACGTCATCCTCTACGCCCAGGATCCGAATTTCCGGCTCTTCTGGCATTCACTCACGCGCCTGTTCCTCAATAGCGTGCTTTTTGCGCCCTCCCTGCGATGAAAGAGTGGCGGCTTCCTGGAGAGATTTTGAGGAAGCCGCCCTCTCCGCATGCCGTTGACTTGTCTTGTCTTGCTCCTCTTGGCTATAGTTGTGCCCCTATGAGCGAGTACACGGAAGAACACGCTCGGGCAGGCTTAGATGCCGAGCTGCCTCCGATCGAATGCTGGCCCAATCAATTCAAGGGCTATGAGATCACCATCATCATCCCCGAATACACCTCGGTATGCCCGCGAACGGGGCTGCCCGATTTCGGAACGATCACGATCCGCTACGAACCCGATGAGCTGTGCGTGGAACTGAAATCGCTCAAGTACTATATCCTGGGCTATCGCCAACTCGGGATCTTCTACGAGAACGCCATCAATCGTATCCTTCGGGATCTCGTCGCCGCGTGTCGGCCCGTGTGGGCGGAGGTGACCGGAGAATTTAACGTCCGAGGGGGGATGAAAAGCATCGTGCGTGCGCGCTATCGCGCTCGAGCCGATCGATCGGCCGAAGACGAACGGGCGACCCCTGAACCTCGCCCATGATCGCTCGGGAAACGCGCGATCACGGATGTTCTTCTTCCTTCGACCGCTTTCGCACGCCGAGATCAAAGGCGACCACGATCAAAATGACGCACAGTGCGATCGTCGCCACAGCGTAGAGGAGCATCAGATGGCCGCCTTGCATGAAGAGATAAATCACCACACCGATGAGCAGGATGGAGAGGATCCCCCAAAAACTGAATCGTTTGGGTTCCGTGCGTTCTACCATCGTCCTTCTCCTCGTGCATCCGTTCGCTCGATCTCTGCGATCGGTTCGGCGATCGCGGGCAGCGGGGTGAGCACGTATCCTTCCGAGCGCGCGATGAAGGCCGCCGCCGTGACATCTCCGGTGACATTGAGCGTCGTCCGACACATGTCGAGCAATCGGTCCACCCCGAGGATGATGGCGATGCCCTCGCCGGGCACTCCCACCGCTTGCAAGACGAGGATGAGCAGAGGGAGCGAGCCGCCGGGCACCCCCGCGGCTCCAATGGCCGTGAGCACGGACATGACCACGACGATCAATTGCGCCGAGAGCGAAAGCTCGACGCCGAAGACCTGCGCGAGAAAGAGCACGGTGACTCCCTCGAAGAGCGCCGTCCCATTCATGTTCATCGTCGCACCGAGCGGGAGGACGAATCCGGCGATCTCTCGAGGGATACCGAGATTCTCCTCCGAGACGCGCATCGTCGTCGGCAGCGTGGCGCTGGAGGAGCTGGTGGAGAAGGCCGTGATCATGATCGTCCGAATGGCACTGAAAAACCGCCAGGGATTCAACTGTGCGAAGACGCGCACCAGGATCGAATAAACGCCGAATTGATGGAGAGCAAGCCCGAGGATGACCGTGAAGACATAAAGTCCGAGCTTGACGAGCAGGTCGAAGCCGAAGCGCGCCGTAACGCTGAAGATCAAGGCGGCCACCCCAAAAGGAGCGAGCCTCATCGCCAAGTCAATGAGGACGACCATCGCCTCCCCGATCCCCGAGAGGACGGCCATCACGGGCTGCGCGCGGCTCGCCGGCAGGAACGTCAGAGCCACGCCGAACATGAGGGCGAAGAAGATGATCCCGAGCATGTCCCCTTGCACGGCCGCCGCGATCGGATTTCGGGGAACAATGTTGACGAGCGTTTGAATCCCAAACCGTGTCTGCCCAGCTTGCTCCAGTGTCTGCGTCGTCTGCCCGCGATATGTCTCCAAAAGCCGAACCTTCACTTCTTCGGGCAGTCCCTCGCCGGGTCGAATGGCGTTCACCAAGACCAACCCGATGGTGACAGCGAGCGTCGTCACCATGAGGAAATACAAGAGCGTCTTCATGCCGATGCGCCCCAGTCTTCGCAAATCCCCAAGCCCCGCTACCCCTAAGGCCAGAGAGGCGAAGACGAGCGGCACGACGACCATAATGAGCATCCGCAGGAAGATCTGTCCAATTGGCTCGGTCACCGTTCGGACGACCCACTCGACTTCTGGCCGCTGGCCGAGGAAGACGTTGACGCCAATCCCCGTGACAGCTCCCCCGACGAGTCCGAGGAAGATCTTCGTGTGCAGGGGGAGCGAGCGCCGTTCCTTCATCATGCTCTCGCTCATACGTTCAATCCGCCGTCACGGGACCATGATCGAGAGCGGGCTTTCGCGCCGCTCTCCATCTCCAAAGCGCATAGACGGGCGCTCCGGCTAAGACGATCAGCAGCCCCGGCCACGTGTTGGGCCGCGTCTTCGGGGAGATGAGTAGATCGAGCGCGATGAACGAAGCCGCGAGGATATAGAGCGCCGGGACCCACGGATAGCCGAAAGCACGATAGGGCCGCTCCGCTTGCGGCCACTTCCGACGCAAGACGAAAAGACCAGCGATCGTCAAGACGTAGAAGATCAGGACGGCGAAGACCACGTAGTCGAGCAGTTCGCTATACGTCCCCGAGAGCGTGAGCACACACGCCCACAGGCATTGCACGAGCAATCCATTGGCCGGCACATGATGTGCATTCAAGGCTCCGACGCTCTGGAAGAAGAGTCCATCGCGGGCCATCGCATAATAGACCCGCGCGCCCGCCAAGATCAAGCCGTTCATGCAGCCGAAGGTAGAGATCATGATGAGCACAGCCATGATGGCCGCCGCGCTCGGTCCGAAAATGACTTCGGCCGCCGCCGTGCCCACACGATCGTTCGTGGCGAATTGAATGCCGCGTTCCAACACGGTTGCACCGTTAGGATCCCCGCGCAAGGGGAGCACACACAAGTAGCTCACGTTCGCCAGCAGATAGAGCAGCGAGACCAATCCGACGCCGAACAACAAGCTCAGCGGCAGCGTGCGCTTGGGATTCTTCACCTCCCCCGCCGTGAACGTAATGTTATTCCAGGCGTCGGAGGCGAAGAGCGAGCCGACCATCGCCGTTCCCAGCGCCAGGAGAAGTCCCAAGCCCTCAAGCGGCATCGTCGTATATTGGCTCGCGCCTCGGGCGATCGGCTGCGTGAACGTCGCCGACCAGAGGTCGCGGAAGTTCGCCGCGATGGCTTCGGGATTGCGGCCCACGATGATCCCCAAGGCAATGAGCATGATGAGGGCCGCGATCTTCGCCAGGGTGAAGACGTTCTGCACGATCTTCCCCGTCTTGAGCCCTCGCGAATTCGTCCAGCTCAAGAAGACGATCACCGCGATCGCCACCAACTGTGTCGGCGAAAGGGACAGACGACCATACTCGAAGAACTTCTGCTCTTCGGAGACCTGCGGGACCAAGACGCCGAGGAATCGGGCGAAAGCGACGGCGACGGCAGCAATGGTTCCCGTCTGGATGACGAGAAAGAGGGTCCAACCATAGAGGAACGCCCAGAAGGGGCTATATGCCTCGCGCAAGTAGACGTATTGCCCGCCCGCGCGCGGCATCATCGCCGCCAGCTCGCCATAGCTGAGCGCCGCCGCTAGCGTGAGCACTCCTGTGATCGCCCATACACTCAAGAGCCATCCTGCCGATCCCACCTGCCGAGCGATATCCGCCGAGACGATGAAAATCCCCGATCCGATCATGGAGCCGGCGACGATCATCGTCGAATCGAACAACCCTAATCCTCGAACGAATGTTCCTTCACGATGAGCGACGGCTTCTTTAGGTTGGGCCATAGCCTCAACTCCTCGCGACCTCTAAGTCTAATGACGCTGGTGTCTCCTACGCCCGTTCGCTCGCCCCGGGCTCAGCGGCGCCGGAAGTCGCAAGCCGCAATCTGCTTCGGCGAATGCCATAGGCGAAGTACACGATCATTCCGATCGCCATCCAGATGAGCAAGCGCTCCCACGTATGCCAGGGCAACCCGACCATTTGGGCCAAGCAGATCAAAGCACCGAGAATCGGCGTCAGCGGCACAAGCGGCGCGCGGAACGGTCGCGGCGCATTGGGATTCGTGTATCGGAGCACGAGCACTCCCGCACAAACGAGCACGAACGCCAACAACGTCCCGATGCTCACCAACTCGCCCACTACGTGGATTGGCGAAAGCCCTGCCGCAATCGCCACGCCGAGGCCGGTCACAAGGGTCGTGATGTACGGCGTCCGAAATCGTGGATGAACTTTCGCGAAAGCGGGCGGCAGCAATCCGTCGCGCGCCATCGTCCAGAAGATGCGCGGTTGCCCGAGCAACATGACCAAAATCACGGAAGTCAAGCCGCCGATCGCCCCAAGCTTCACGATCGGCGCCAACCACTTCGCTCCGGTCGCGTCAATGCCGACGGCGACCGGATCTGGGACGAGCAAACGGGAATAATGCACGACCCCTGTCAACACCCCGGAGACCAAGATGTAGATGAGCGTACAGATGGCCAGACTCCCCAAAATCCCGATGGGCATGTCCCGCTGTGGATTCTTGGCTTCTTGCGCCGCCGTGGAAACCGCATCGAAGCCGATGTACGCGAAAAAGATCACGCCAGCACCGCGCAGGATGCCACTCCAACCGTACTTACCGAACTCCCCCTGGTTCTCCGGGATGAAGTCGCTCCAATTTTCCCTCCAAACCTCCGGATTCTGAATCAAGTACGCCAACCCGGCAGCGGAGAAGACCAACAGGACGGTGATCTTCAGCGCGACGATGACATTGTTCACGTTGGCCGACTCCCGGATCCCGACGATGAGGATCGCCGTCACCACAGCGATGATGAAGACGGCTGGGAGATTGAAGAGCGCCGTCACCTGCGGCAAGGTGGCGACGTCTATCCCCTTCTCGGCTAAATGCCGGGTCAGCTCCGTCGTCAAAGTGCGCCATCCCTCGCCCGGCACTTCGACAAGTCGCGTTCCCGTCGCCGCCGTCAATTGCGGGGGGATCTCGATGCCCAAATCGCGCAGGAAGCTGACGACGTATCCGGACCATCCGATCGCAACCGTCGCCGCCCCGAGCGAATATTCCAGGATCAGGTCCCAGCCGATGATCCAGGCGAAGAATTCGCCCATCGTCGCATACGAATATGTGTAGGCGCTCCCGGCAATGGGGATCATCGAAGCCATCTCCGCATAACACAATCCGGCGAAGGCGCATCCGATCCCCGCCAGAATGAACGAGAGAACGATCGCCGGCCCCGCATATTGCGCCGCCGCATTCCCCGTGAGGACGAAAATCCCCGCCCCGATGATGGCTCCGATCCCCAAGGAGACGAGATTAATTGGACCGAGCGCTCGCCGCAGCCCATGCTCCGTATCGAACGCTTCAGCCCTCAAGGTCTCGACCGATTTCTTCGCGAAGAGTTGACGCGTCATGCTCCTTCGCCTCCCGGTGCGTATGGTTCTCGCACGATTCTGCTCCCCCCCCTTCCGCTTGCGAGTGGCGATTATGCGGCGAATCCGATCGCCTGTCAAGATGCGAGCAATCAAAACGCGCATTTGCCGAACCGCATCAGATGTGGAATAATTTCCGCTTCGACCAGAGAAAGCGCAAGATCGCATTCGGGAGGACGGCGATGGGAGGAAATGGAGATCGCCAACGAGTGGGCGGATCGAACGCGCCACCGCGCATGCAGAAAGTGGCCGAGGCGCGACTTCCGACTGAAATCGGCGAATTTCGCGTGATCGGCTTTCAAGACATGACGACGGGGCGGGAATACGTCGTCCTGGCTAAAGGGGATCTCTCCTCGGATCGCCCCTGCTTAGTTCGCATTCACTCCCAATGCCTGACGGGAGACGTCTTCCACTCGATCAAATGCGATTGCGGACGGCAGCTGCGACGCGCGATGGAGCTGATCGAGCAAGAAGGGGTTGGCGTTCTCATCTATCAGCAACAAGAGGGACGCGGCATCGGCCTCTTGAACAAAATCCGCGCCTACGAGCTGCAAGATCAGGGGCTTGATACGGTGGAGGCCAATTTGCGATTGGGCTTTGCTCCCGATGAGCGATCCTATGAAGACTGCGTCGCCATTCTGCGCGCGCTCGGTATCCGTCAGGTTCGCCTCCTCTCGAACAATCCGCATAAGATCGCGGCGCTTCGGAAAGCAGGCCTTTGCATCGTCGAGCGCGTGCCGCTCGAAGTCGAACCCACCGAAGAGACGATCACCTACTTGCGAGCGAAGAAAGAGAAACTCGGTCATCTGCTTTCCTCCGTATGAGTGGTGAGAGGATTCCGAAGCGGAACGCCTCCGGGGAGGTCTAGGAGATGAAATCACCATATCGGCGAAGCCTCATGCTTCTTCTTCTGCTGCTGCTTCCGTGGGCCGCCCTTCCTTCCGCCCAACGGCAACGACGTGACGACCGCCCGCGCCTCATCGTGCTCGTGGTCATTGATCAGTTTCGCGAAGAGTACTTGCTCCGATTCGAACCATTCTTCGGCGACGGGGGCTTTCGTCGACTCCTGACGCATGGAGCCGCTTTCACCAACTGTCATTACGAACATGCGCCGACGGTCACGGCCCCCGGCCATGCTACTATCGCGACGGGAGCGACACCCGCCGTTCACGGGATCATCAATAACGATTGGTATGATCGCGAAATGGGCCAGATCGTGACGAGCGTCTCCGATCCCTCTCGGCATGTCGTTGGCGCTTCTTCCGGGCGGGCGTCCTCTCCCCACCGATTGCTCGGCACGACGTTCGCTGACGAGCTGCGGTTGAGCACGAATTTCCGATCGAAGGTCATCACGCTCTCGTATAAGGATCGCTCGGCTATTCTCCTTGGGGGAAAACTCGCCAATCTCGCCCTCTGGTTCGATGAAACGAGCGGCTCCTTCATCACAAGCGATTATTACGTGAGCGCGCTGCCGGAATGGGCGGCGCGCTTCAATGCTGCGCGTCCGGCGGATCGGTATTTCGGCGCGCGGTGGGAGAAGGCTTTTCCGGAAGCCGCCTATGCATTCGCCGCTCCGGACGATCGTCCGGAAGAAACCCCCTTGCCGGGCGGGAGCCGAACCTTCCCCCATCACATCACCGGCGGCCTCACGCAGCCGGGGCCAGCCTTCTACACGGCGTTCACCTTCACCCCCTTTGCCAATGAGGTGCTCGTCGAACTGGCGAAACGGGCGATCGAAGGCGAGCAACTCGGGCGCGATGAGTTCCCCGATCTTTTGGCGATCAGCTTCTCCACCAATGATTTGGTCGGCCATTATTTCGGCCCCGACAGCCAAGAGGTCGTGGATCTGACGCTGCGAACCGATCGCGCTCTGGCTTCGCTGTTGGCCTATCTCGATTCGCGGCCGGATGCTAACTACGTCCTCGCCCTGACGGCCGATCACGGAGTCGCGCCGATCCCAGAGTACGCCGCTCGGATGAAGCTCGGCAGCCGACGCATCTCTCCAACTCTTGTGCGCCAAGCGATTGAAGAGGCCTTGAGCGCACGTTTTGGGGAGGGCCCGTGGATTGAGCCGAAAGCTCTTCCGCTGCTCTCCAGCGGGTTCGTCTATCTCAATCGCGAGGCGATCGTTCGAAAACAACTCGACGCTGCCGCGGTGGAGCAAATGGCTGGGGAAGCGGCGCTGAAGGTCCCAGGTATCGCTCGCTACTACACAAGGACACAACTCCTCGAAGGGCGATTCCCAACGGATCTCGTGGGTCGGCGCGTGGCCGCGAGTTTCCATCCGACTCGCAGTCCCGATGTCACGCTCGTCCCGGAGCCTTTCGCATTCATCTCCGGCGGTCGGACGGGAACCACGCATGGTTCCCCTTACAGCTATGACGCGCACGTCCCGCTGATTCTCTTCGGGAGGAGGATCGTCCCTGGAATTTATCGGCATACGTGCACGCCAGCCGATCTCGCTCCGACCTTGGCCGCCCTACTCGGCATCGAAATCCCTGCTGGTGCGACAGGAAGGATCTTGCAGGAGGCGATTCGATTGCCGAACGCTTCCTCTGTGGTGCTCCCTCAGTCTTCGAGAAAAGCGCAGCAGCAATGAGGCGAGCTGTTTCACGATCATGCCCGTTCAGGACACGACGTGTACGACCGCATGATTTCCGATTCTCCTCCAAAGCGACGTTGGAGGAAGCGAAAGAATGGATCTCGCGAGGAAGCGAATACTGGTCACCGGTGCGACAGGGCTCATCGGCGGACGCCTGATCGAACGCCTTCGGGAGCATCCTGACGTTTCGATTCGCGCGCTGGCGCGCGATCCGGCGAAGGCCGATCGGCTTCGAGCGCCCTCAGTCGAGATCGCCATCGGTGATATCACGCGTCCGGAGACGCTCCCGGCGGCCTTGGCTGGATGTCACGTTGTCGTCCATTGCGCAGCCCGCGTCACCGAGCGAGGATCGTGGGAGGAATTTTGGCGAAGCAATGTCGAGGGCACGCGCCATGTGCTTGAAGCCGCAGCCCACGCCGGCGTCGAGCGCTTCGTGCACGTGAGCAGTGTCGCCGTCTACGGGATTTTCCCACGAGATCAAACGGATGAGACCTTCCCCTACCAACCCTGCGGGAACGCCTACTGCGACACGAAGATCGAAGCAGAGAAAGTCGCGCTCGAATATTTCCGGCAGCGTGGCGTGCCGCTCGTCATCCTTCGACCGGGGATCGTCTATGGCCCTCACTCTCGACATTGGACGATCCGCATCATCGAATTGCTGAAGACCAATCGCTTGTTCCTCCTCGGTCGCGCCGATGGCATCTGCAATCATGTCTATGTGGACAACGTCGTGGATGCGATCTTGCTCGCGATGACACGCGACGATGCCGTGGGGGAGGCCTTCATCATCACGGATGGAGAGGCGACGACGTGGAGGGAATTCTTCGGCCATTATGCACGGATGCTCGGCCGAGATTCTATCCCACAGCTTCCAGCGGCATCAGCGAAGGTGCTTTTGCGATTCGCCAGATGGATCGCTCGCTGGCGCGGCCGCCCCCTACCGCCCAGTCCCACGATCGTGGATTATCTGCAGCATCGCGCGTTGTTCCGCATCGAGAGGGCGAAAGAACGCCTCGGCTATACGCCTCGCGTCTCCCTCGAGGAGGGAATGCGCCGCACAGAAGCGTGGCTCCGCGAGGCGGGATATTTGTAGGCCATCGCGATGAAATTCGTCGTAGATGTCATGCTCGGTCGTCTCGCGCGATGGTTGCGGTTGCTCGGCTTCGATGTCGTCTACCAGCCCAACGCTCAAGATGAACAACTGATCGCCCTCGCCGAGGCCGAGGAGCGCACGCTTCTCACCAAGGACGCGCGGTTGCTTCGCGACCGACGGGTCAACGGATATTTGGTCAAAAGCACGCGATGGGAGGATCAGCTTCGGGAGGTCGTCGCCGAGTTTCACTTGAGCGCTCTTATCCGCGCCTTCACTCGATGCCCGGAGTGCAACACCCGACTCGTGGAGGTCGATCGGGAGAGCGTTCGCTCGCGAGTGCCTGCAAAGGTTTACGAGCAGCAGCAGGAGTTCTATCGCTGTCCCAACTGCGCCCGCCTCTATTGGGCGGGGACACATGTCGAGCGGATGAGCCGAAAGATCGAGGAGCTATTGAGGGGATGAGCGGTCACCCTTTCGTCCACGACGCTGACGAAGTACAATAAAGACCTATGGACGACGACAAGCTGGTCATCGCCGGTCGCGCCTTTCGTTCGCGCCTGATCGTCGGGACGGGGAAGTATCCCTCGCCAGAAATCATGGTGGAAGCGCATCGGCGCAGCGGGGCGGAGATCGTCACCGTCGCCGTGCGTCGCGTGAACTTGGACCGAAGGGAACCTTCCCTGCTCGACTACATCGATACGAGCCGTTACCTGTTGCTCCCGAACACAGCGGGCTGTCATACGGCGGAGGAAGCGATTCGCACGGCGCATCTGGCGCGCGAAGCGCTCGGAACGCCATGGCTCAAGCTCGAAGTCATCGGCGATGAGTTGACGCTCTTCCCCGATGTCGAGGAGACGATCAAAGCCGCGCGACAATTGGTGAAGGAAGGCTTCATTGTCCTGCCCTATGTCAACGACGACCTCGTCGTTGCGAAGAAATTAGTGGATCTCGGAGTCGCGGCCGTCATGCCGCTGGCTGCGCCTATTGGCTCTGGCCTCGGCATCCAGAATTACACGAACCTGCGCATCCTTCGCGAACAGATCACCTCGGTGCCGTTGATCGTGGACGCGGGCGTGGGCACGGCTTCCGATGCCGTGATCGCTATGGAGATGGGTTACGATGGCGTCTTGATGAATACGGCGATCGCGATGGCAAAGGATCCGCCGCTCATGGCCGAAGCGATGAAGCTCGGGATCGAGGCGGGTCGAAAAGCCTTCCTCGCCGGGCGCATTCCTAAGCGACTCTATGCCAGCGCCAGCAGCCCTCTGGAAGGCGTCGTCCGATAGGCGGAGCGACCGCTGGCGAAGGTCGAGGGACGTTGGTCATTGGTCGAATATGCTGCCGCGAATTCTCCTCTCCGTGATCCTCGCCTGTGGCTCCCCTCTGCTCCTCTCTTCAGCCCGACAAATCCCTCCTCCCCCATCAATACCGGAAGAGGGATGGGTTCTCGTCAACGTCCTCGTCGGGAACGCCGATGAGGATCCCGAGCTGGAGTACCTCGTCCTCTTGCGAAAAGCCTCGCGGGAGGAAGACGAGGGCCTCCGCATCCGCTTCTTCGACTTCGATCCACAATCGCGGACGTGGACGCCGACGGAGATCACCAATGAGAGTCAGGAAAGCGAATCCCGACTCTTTCCCCTGGAGACGCGGGTGACACTCGAAGATCTCACCCGCGATGGCCGGATGGAGATCGTCATTCGCCCGCGGAAGACCTCATCGCCGTCGAACGACACCGATGGCCTGGTGATCTTGACGAAGCGCGGGCGGTATCTTCACCAACTCTTCGCCTCGTGGGAAGGAACGCCCGAGTTGAGCGACCTCGACGGCGATGAGATCATGGAGATCGTGCTCCATGCGGAATACGCGAACCCGATGGAGCCAGAATCTCCTGTGCGTTACCCAGCGCAGGTCTTCGCCTACGAAGATGGGACTTTCCGCCGCATGTCGCTTCACCGATACGCCGCCTATTTCTCCGCACTCGCCAGCACTGCGCGCACCGAGTATGAGACGCTCAAACGCCGATTGATCGAACGGCCCGCGACCGAACGCGATCATTCCGCGCTTTTTCGCGCTATCGCCCGCGTATTGCTCGCGCTGCGCACGCAAGGGGACCTGGATGGGATGCGCGCTTATTATCTGACCGAACGCTCATGGCTCCAGATGCGTCTGCCCACGGGATCTCTTCAAGCCCTGGACGACCTGATCACATCGGCGTCGCTTCTGAAGCGGTGACGGCGTCCTCGAAGAATCGCTCCAACGGACTCCGCAAGGGATTCACGGTGATCACGCGCCCGCCAGACCGTCGGATGAAGTCCACGACTTCCCAAGCATCCGCTGATGCCGGCGCGCAGATGCGCACCAGAGTCCGATCGGCATGGAGATCGCACCCAAGCGCGCGAAGAGATTCACACGTCTGCGGAGCGAGATCTCGCGCGAGAATCTCCATTGTCCCCCGTTCGGTCGGCGGCACCAGTTCGGTTGGCGATCCGGATGCCAACAAGCGCCCGCGATGAAGGAGAGCCACGCGATCGCAGATGATCTCCGCTTCCGTGATAAGTGGCGTGCTGAGGAAGATCGTCTTCCCCTCTTCGCGCCACCGGATTAGTAAATCACGCACTTGGCGTCGCCCTTCGAGATCCAATCCTCCGAACGGATCGTCCAGGATGAGCAATTTCGGATCATGGAGCAGAGCTTGCGCAAACCCCACGCGCGCGAGTTCCCCTCGCGAGAGGTGCCGCAGTGGTCGGTCGGCGACCGACGTGGGAATCCCCACCTGATGCAACACAACGGTCGCTCGCGCCGACCGCTCTGAGCGAGAGAGGCCGAAGAGCCGTCCGAAATAGTCCAGGAGTTCGCGCGCCGTCAAAGCCTCGGGGAGATAAGGATGCTCCGGTAAGAATCCAAGCTGCGCGCGCACCGCGGGATCTCCCGGCGGGCGTCCGAAAAGGCGAACGGTTCCTTCCGTTGGTCGGATTAACTGCAGGAGGAGCTTAATCGTCGTCGTCTTCCCCGCGCCGTTGGGACCGAGCAGGCCGAAGATCTCTCCCTCTCTTACTTCCAACGTCACATGGTCCACGGCACGATGTCGCCGACGACCGAGCCATCCGCTCACGTACTCCTTCGTCAAATTCTCCGCGATGATGACGGCTGACATAGTGTTCACAATCGCGGGAGAATAAGAGGCGACTGCTCGGAGAGGTGCACGGTCCCCGTCGTCGCATCCAATCGGTACGGATATCCCAGGGGATCTCGGGGGGGATGTTTCAACGCGCCCGCGAGGATCAATTCCTGCCAAGAAGCAGGCCATCGCCCGCGCTCTCTCCGAAACGCACGCACCAATTCCTGCAAGCGCTCCAGCTCTTCCTCGGCTTGGAGACAGAGGAGTTGGTACCGCGCGTTCTCTCGCACTTGCTCGCTCTCGCCGTGCTCGAAACGATCCCGCCAGATGCGCCGCGCGATCTCGCGACGACCCGCGCGCGCGTAAACGGCAGCCGCCAAGTCCCGCGTCCACGTGGGCGCCCGAGGATGCTGGCTCACCTGCAGGAAGACTTCCGCTGCCCCGGCATAATCGCGCACGTCCCAAAGCAGGACGAATCCCTTATCGAGAATCAACCTCCATTCCCCGGGATTGGCCGCGATACCTCGATCCAAAAGCGCCAGCGCGCGATCCGGCTGCCCTGCCCCTTGCGGAGGTGGGAGCGCGAGGAAGATCGCTCCAAATCGGTACGCCGCAAGGAACTGCGGATCCAACGTCGTTACCAGATCCAGCAGGGCTGCCAATTGCTCAAACCGTGCTCCTGGATGAAAGAGGCGTCGCCCGTAGTACTGCACGGCCTGCAACCAATAGAGGTCGGCCAAGAGCCCGTCGAACCCAAAGCTCCATCGCTTGAGGATCTCCGCCGAAGGAAGCCACAACGCCTCATCCTCACGCTCATACGCAACGACTCGCGCTTCCAAACGCCGTTCAAACTCGACGATCCCCCCGATCGCCAGCACGAGCACGAGACCGACGATCGCCGATTGTCCCTTCATCGGAATTCTCGCCGATCGAACAGAATCGCCGCTAGAAGGAGCATCACGAGGAGATAAAGGCCGGCGTAGGCCGAAGCCAACCCCACGATCGAGAGCGGGATCGTTCGCTCGTGAACGACGGCAGCCGTGAAGTTCAGATTCTGCAGATTCGGAAGCGCATAGTAGAGCACCCGGCACACGAACGCCATCACGGGCGATCGCACCGCCTCTGCCCAATACGCGAATTCTCGACTTGCATGTCCGATGAGGACGATGCCCGAGGCGAAGAACAGCGAAAGCACGGCCGTGGAGAACGTCGAGAACATCATAGCGATGGCCGCCGCCATGAGGAATTGGAGCCAAAAGAGGAAGACGACGGGAAGCAAAAGGGGGAGCGTCTCGACCCACGCTTGCGTCACCGCCGTGAGGGTGAGCACCAATCCTCCCATCATCAGCGTCACATTCAGGAGCAAGACGAGGGCGCCGCCAATGAACTTGCCGACAAGCACCTCCCATCGTCGAACGGGCTTGACCAAGAGGACGTAGATCGTTCGGCGCTCGATCTCCCGCTCGACCAATCGGACCCCAAGGACGATCGCCATCACCGTCCCGAAGATTCGAATCGCCCCCAATCCGACGTTGAGGACGATTCGGCGCTCTTGGCCGACGGACAACTCGCCGAGCAAAAGCGCCATTCCGATCAAAAGCAGGGCGAAGAAGACGAGAACGTAGAGGGTTCGCTCCCGAAGGACCTCTCGAAAGGATGCAAGAGCTATGGCAATGATTCGTCCAAACCGTAAAGGACGAGCTCGGACGGGCGTGGAGAAGAGCGTGCCACCTGAAGTCGCCTTGTCATGTGCCGAGGTCATTCCTCATTTCCGCTCGCACCCTACACCACAGGGCGGCGACTCCCTCGCCTCGACCATCGCATTTCCTACTGAGCCTCGACCCTCTCCTCTACGCCCAACATTGCGACGATTCATCGGCGCCAACTCTCATTGCACAGGGCGCGCGTCTCCAGGCTTGGAGAGAACCCCATTGCTCGCCGAGAAGGCGGCCGTCGAGGATTCGTAGATCGTGCCACTTTGATCCGTACCGAAGTATCGCGTGCCGGTCGAGCCCGGAGCCGTGGGATGCAACTCAGCGGCGTATCCCGTTCCCAAGCCGTTCGGCGCATCGCCCGTATCGGCCGCGCTCCCTTCGTATCCAGAGCGCGCGACCGGCGCCCCTTTCGCTCCAAAAAGCTCCGCTAAGCTCTCGCTGATGTCACCGCTAGCGAGCAAGTCGGCCGGATCGCCGTAGAGGTTATTGTGCGAGATCGAGAACGAAAGCTGCGCTTGATTGTACGCCCGGAGATTGGCGATGGCCGCTGTCTCATTGGCTGGGATGCGAACGCGCGTGAACCGCGGGATCGCGATCGCCAAGATGATGCCGATGATCGCGATGACGATTAAAAGCTCGATGAGCGAGAATCCGCGTTCGCGAACCATCCTTCTCCCCCCCACTCGAGAAACGCCCCGCGTGGAAAAGGATCATCCTTCCCCTCCGCGGGGACGTTCGGAAGGAGCGACGCCGCTCAGGGTCGCCTCCGCTGCCCCTTCCTGTGCTCCTCAAGGAACGCCGAGAAGGCCGCGATCATCTCATTGGCTTGCTGCACCTGATTGACCCGCTGCGGATCGTTCTTCGCCTTCTCGACGAACTGCTTCAAAATAGTTAGCGCCTCTGGATATTTCGAGGGATCCGGCGACTGCGCGAGCGCATTCCCCAGTCCGAAGAGGGCATCGAGGCTATTGGGATCCATCTCCAGTGCCTTCCGATACGCGGCGACAGCCTCTTCCGATTTCGCCGTATCGAGATAGATCTTCGCAATCTGCGCCTGCGTGCGCGCGCGATCCGCTGGCGTTGTCTGCATGGTCATCAATTCCTCGTGCGCTGCGATCGCCTCGGGGAGTCGCGTCTGATCTAAATACGTCGCCACAACCGCCAACGAGCGGCAGAGGAGTCCGTGATACTCGGGTTTCTGCTCCGGCTTATCCTGCGGGATCATCGAGATCGCCTTGCGAGCCGTCTCGATAGCCAGGTTGAACGCTTCCTTGGCTTCCTCCCGCTGCCGGTTGTTGAAGCGTTCCACGCCGAGATTGTGATAAGCTTCGGCCATGCGAATCATCACGACATAGAGTTGAGGGTGATCCGGGCTCGTCTCCAAGGCCGATTTATAAAGCGGGATCGCTTCCGCATACTTCCCAGCGCGCGCCAATTCATTGGCCGCGTTGAACTGCCGGATCATCTCCTCATCCTTCGCCGCCCGCTTGCGTTGTTCCTCGATTTGTCGAGCTTGTTCTTCCAAGCGCTTCCGCTCAGCTTCGGTCATCTGCGGCACAATTGCTCCGGCTTGTCCGGAGCGTGTGGCCGCCTGTTGAACTTCCTCCAGCGTCGGACGCCGCCCATCTCCGGGTACCATCTCGATCGTACGCCGCAGCGTCGCTTCTCCCGGAGGCGGAATGCGCACGTTGTACTCATAATAAGGCGTCAGCCCTTCACCGGACACGATGATGGCATATCGCCCATACGGAAGTCCAATATGTGCGAAATGCCCTTTTTTGTCGGTCTTCGTCTGGTACTTCCCCTTGACGTCCAAGCGGTACAATTCGATGAGCGCGTTGACGGCTGGAACCCGCGATCCATCCGGTCGCACGACGATGACCTCCCCTTCGATTCCCGCCGTCTGCGCACTCACATCAGGTGAAAAGCTGACAAAGCCGCTCATCGCGAGGAACCCGAGAAGCGCGAGCATTCGTCTCATGACTCACCTCCTCTTGCTGATCCCTGCGCCCGATCTCCCTTCTCCGGGTGCGATCGGGCTTAATAAGTGTACCACTCCTGCACAAAAAGAGGCCAGGAAGGGCACTCGGCCATGCGGGCCTAGCGAACAACGCTCACACCCCCCGCGCATCCGGTCCCCAAATGACTTTATGGAGCTGAATCTGCAACCGAACGGGCAGCCGGCTCTGCAAGACCCATTCGGCGAGCGCTTTCGGATCGAGGACGCCATAGACGGGCGACATGAGCACGTGCGCCCGACGCGGGAGATCGTATCGCCGGATGACGTCCGACGCCCACTCGAAGTCGCGCCGATCCATGAGGACGAACTTCACCTCATCCCGAGGCCGCAGGTGCTCGATGTTCTCCCACAGGTTGGCATGTTCATGTCCGCTTCCGGGCGTCTTGATGTCCATGATTCGCACGACGCGCGGATCGAGATGCCAGATGGGAAGCTGCCCGCCCGTCTCGATGAGAACCGTGAATCCGAGATCGCAGAGCCGCTCCGCGAGCGGATAGACGTCCTTTTGCAAGAGCGGCTCTCCGCCGGTGATCTCCACAAGCGGAAACCTCGGCTCGATCCCCTCCCAAAACTCGAGCACGCGCGCGATGACCTCCTCGACGCTCATCTTCTGGCCCCCGAAAAAGGCGTAGGTCGTGTCGCAATAGACGCAGCGAAGGTTGCATCCGGTCAAGCGCACGAACGTGCACGGCAATCCCGCGTACGAGGATTCACCTTGAATAGAATGGAAGATCTCAGTCACCCACATACGCGGGACTCCCTCCTATTGCTGGAAGTCACCACAAGCGGTATTTTACCTCTCGTGAGAAAAGGGGCGCAAGGCGAAGGGGGAAGAAGCATGAGCAATTCCATCACGAAGGGAGGCGATCATCGAGAGCGCGTCCGGCACATGTTCGCAGCGATCGCGCCTCGATACGATCTGCTCAACCATCTCCTCTCGCTCAATGTGGATCGGTTCTGGCGCCGCTTCACGGTGCGTCGGCTTCGTCCATACCTTTTATCCTCAGGAGCACTCGTCCTCGACCTCTGCTGCGGCACGGGCGATCTGGCCCTGGAGCTGGCCGATCAGGCCGACGTCATCGGCGTGGATTTCTGCCGTCCTATGCTTCGGATCGGGCAGGAGAAGATCGCGCGGCGTCGAGCTCGCGTTCTCCTCGTCGAAGGCGATGCCCTGCATCTTCCCTTCCCCAACGATGTCTTCTCGGCGGTGACCATCGCCTTTGGCCTTCGGAACCTGGAATCCCCGGAACGAGGGCTTCGCGAGATCTATCGCGTGCTTCGCCCAGGAGGGATCGCCGCCGTCCTGGAATTCTCACGGCCTTCACTCCCGATCTTCCGACATCTCTTCCTCTTTTACTTCCGAAATCTCCTCCCGCGTATTGGGAGGTGGATCTCCGGCGTGCCGGGGCCTTACGATTATCTCTACGACTCCGTACAAGCCTTCCTGAATCAGCGCGAATTAGCGCGATTGATGGAAGCCGTTGGGTTTGCCGCCGTGCGATACCTCAATCTGACCGGCGGAATCGCTGCTCTTCACCTTGGAGAGAAGACGCCATGAGCTACTTGGATGACTTGAACCCCGCCCAGCGCGCGGCCGTCCTTTACATGGAAGGCCCATTGCTTGTGCTCGCGGGGGCGGGATCGGGGAAGACGCGCGTCATTACGTACAAGATCGCATATATGCTCGACCACCTTAATATCGATCCGGCGCATATCCTTGCTGTCACGTTCACCAACAAGGCCGCGGAAGAAATGCGAGGACGCGTCGCTCGGCTGCTCAACGCCGATGGATCGAGTGCCCTCCCTTGGATCGGGACGTTCCACGGGTTCTGCACGCGCCTCCTCCGACGACACATCGAGCGTCTGGGCCAAGGCTATACATCGGATTTCTCCATCTACGACGAGGAAGATCAACTTCGCTTGCTTCGGACGTGTCTACGGGAGCGCGGGCTTGACGAACGCACATTGTCTCTTCGTGCGATTCAAGCGCGCATCAGTCGCGCCAAGAGTCGCGGGCTCACCCCCGCGGATCTCCACGACGATCCGGAATGGATGCTGACGCCAGAACGCGCGCTCGCGCTTTCGCTCTTCGAGCAGTACGAACAGCGGCTACGTGCGGCGAACGCCCTCGATTTCGATGACCTCTTGTTGAAAGCCGTGGCGTTGCTTCGACAGGGACGGGATCTGCGCGCTCGGTACCGGGAGCAGTTCCGGTTCATCCTCGTGGACGAGTACCAAGACACAAACCCTCTGCAGTTGGAGCTTCTGCTCTTGCTCGCCGCGGAGCACACCGTGCACTCCGCTTCGAAGACGCCTGGAGGGGTGTCGTTCAACCGACACCTTTGCGTTGTCGGAGATCCCGATCAGAGCATCTACCGATGGCGCGGGGCCGATCCGCACAACGTGCTGGAATTCGAGCGTCATTTCCCGAACGCGCGCCTCATCACGCTCGAGAGGAACTATCGCTCGACCAAGACCATCCTCGCCGTCGCCAATGCAGTGATCCGTCACAACACCAAACGCAAGGAGAAAATCCTATGGACGGAGAACGAAGATGGCCCCCGGGTCGGATACTATCTGGCCGAGACGGCAGAGGACGAGGCGGACTTCGTCATAGAGAGAATTCGCGCGCATCTCGAACGGGAGTCCCAGACGCGCGTGGCCGTGCTCTATCGAACGAACGCGCAATCGCGACTCTTCGAGGAAGCCTGTCGCCGCGTGGGCCTGCCGTTCCGGATCGTCGGCGGTTTTTCTTTCTACAAGCGGGCGGAGATTCGCGACGTGCTCGCCTATGTGCGGCTCGCGCTGAATCCGTGGGACGATGAGAGCCTGCGCCGAATTCTGAATGTCCCCCCGCGCGGGATCGGGAGAAAGACGCTCGATGCGCTGGAGCAATGGGCGCGAACGGCTCAGCTTTCGCTCTGGGATGTCTTGCGACTGGCCGTGCTCGAGCGACGGCTGCCGGAGCGGGCTCTGCACGGTGCCTGCGCCTTCATTCAGCTCATCGAACGCATTCGCACTTGCGCACAGCGAGGGACGATCGCTGAGACCTTCCGCCTAGCCATTCACGAGACGGGATATGCCCAAGCGTTGCGCGCGGCGGTTGATCCACTTGAGACCGAGAGCCGACTCTCGAATCTGGAGGAGCTACTCAGCGCCGCCGCCGAGGCTGATGAGCGGGGAGAACGTGTTCGCGAGTTCGTGGATCGCACCGCGCTCGTCTCCGACGCGGACGACTATGATCCTAACGCGCCAGTCACCTTGATGACGATGCACAGCGCGAAAGGCCTCGAATTCTCTGTCGTCTTCATCGTCGGGCTGGAGGAAGGGCTCTTCCCCCACGCGCGTTCGAGCGAGGACCCGGAAGAACTGGAGGAAGAGCGCCGCCTCTTCTATGTCGCCATTACGCGCGCCGAACGTCAGCTCTATCTCACGCACGCGCGCACGCGACGCTACCAGGGAGAGCCCACCTCGACGACTCCCTCGCGATTTCTGCGGGAACTTCCATCCGATCTTCTGGAGGACCTCTCTTCGATTCCGAAGCGTCCCTCGTATACCGGCCCCACGTATAACTCGATCGCGCAAATCGAGCAATTCTTCCGGGAGCGCGGCCGGACGATCGCACTCGGGAAATCCCCCGCAGCGACTCAAAACGTCTCGCACGAGCAGCAGGAGAACGCCTCGACTTCCCCACGCTCGCGCTTCCCCGTTGGCGCTCGCGTGCGTCATCCGCATTATGGCGTTGGGCAGGTCATCGGCAGAGAGGAGAGGGGGGGCTCCGTCACATTGACCGTCGTCTTCGCAGGCGCCGGAAAGCGAAAATTCATAGAAGGGATCGCTCCTTTGGAGCTCGTCTCATGACCGGATGATGCAAAAGTGCAATCTACGTCTCCATCTCTCCGCATGGCGGTTCTCTCCCGGTCTCCGCCTCTTGCCGAATCTTCCTCACGTGAGCCTTTCGCTCAGCCTCCAGCCGATTCAGAAGCTCTCGCAGCCTCTCGATTGCGTACTCGAAAAGCTCCGGCTCCGCACGTAGCAGGCGCAGCAGGTCGAGGATTTGCATGACTCCATCTCGCTCCACGCTCACCAACTCACGTTCGCCCCATCCGCACGAGGACTCGATCTGACCGATGAGCATGCGGATCAACTCCCGGATCAGCGCCTCCCGTCCTTCGATGGAAGAAGCCTGCTCATTCTCCTCCCGCTTCGGTGAAACCGCCACGCCAAATGCTGGAGTCGGAGATGCCATGGCCCTCTCTACGTCCTTCGGCCGATCGCGCGAAGTGCCCGCGGTTTCCATAACGGCGTCGGGGCCCGCGTGGTCGCGCAGGTTCGAATCCATCCACAATGTCGCTATCTCCAAGCCTCCTTGAAATGAGGAGCAAAGGTTCCGTTGCCGCAGAGCTTCTGCTAGGAAGAGAAGCCGTTGGTCGGGAGGCAAGTGTTCGAATTCCCGATCCAACTGCCGAAGGGTTTGCAACACCGTGATCGCTTCGATATGGGGAGATAAACGAGAGAGCTTTTCCCAAAGTCCTTCGCTGCCTTGAGACATAGTGACCATCATCCTTTCCTCAGGCCGTTCACCCCACAGCGGCATCTTATAGTACGCTCTCCCTCGTGACATCAAGGACTTTTTGAAAAAAGCGGAAGACAGCTCGATGTTCCCCGCTCGGGGAGACAACGTCCCGTCAAAGAGAAAAAATACGGCTCTAGCCAACGGGAAAATACGGTGATCGCCGTATGGCTCACGAATCCCTTCTCCACTATCCTCTCCATCGTCACAGTTCATAGAGCCCCTTCGCTCCGTTGGAGTCAAGGCTTCAACGGAGCTTTTGTCACGTGACTCCTATATGCGAAACCATCGGCCCGTTCATTCGCCAAAGACTCGCAGAGCCGTCTCCCGCAAGATCTTCCGCTTGGCCTCGTCCGAGATAGGGAGCTGGAGGAAGGCTTCGATATTGGTCTTGATCCCCGGAACGCCAGGTCCTGGCCAATCCGAGCCGAACATGGCCTTATCGGCCAGCTTCTCAAGCTGAGGGAAATACGCGAGCAAATTTTGTGGCGGGATGCTCGAAATATCCATGTAAACGTTTCGATGCCGACGAAGCAAGAAGACACAGGTCGACATCCAGAGCGGACGTCCTCCGTGAGCCAAGATGATCGTCAATTCTGGGAAATCAACGGCCACATCATCCACATGAATGGGATCACCGAACTTATTGCGCGCGCCGGGGAAGATGGATGTCCCCGTATGGATCATCACCGGCATGCGATATTCGATGGCCTTGCGATAAATGATCTCAAGCGCCTTCACGCCATTCAGGTAATCGTTCGGATAGATCAATTGATGCGGAGGATGGATCTTGATCGCCCGAATGCCGAGGTCGGCCAGCCGATCCATCTCCCCCGCCGGATCCCTGGAGAATCGCGGATGGACCGAGCCGAAGGGGATCAATCGATCGGGATACCGACGAGCGTATCGCGCGGAGAAATCGTTCACCTCGTCGGTGAATCCCATGACGTCTGGACTCACGTAATTAATAAGGCCCGCTCGCTCGACCCCCGCTTCATCCAGTAAGGCGATGAAGCGATCCGGATCTTCCATGATCCGAATCAGCTCTTCGAATTCTCGCGTCCCTCGCCGCAGACTCACGGCCACTTCCGGCTTGATCATCCACCACGGCATGATATGGACATGAACGTCAATCGCCCTGTACGTGCGTTCCATAATCCCTTCCCATCCGAGACGTGAGCGCTCTTAGCAAACGGCCTGAACTTACTCCAAGAGGGATATGCGCTGGCCGATGCCCTCTTCGCGGGCGCGCTCGAAGATGCGAACGGCGACCGCCACGTCTTCCAAGGCGATCCCCAAGGATTTGAAGAGCGTGATGTCCGAAGGGTGCCGCCGGGCGACGAAGCGTCCGATGACGACCTCCTTCAACTCATGGACGGCTTCCCACGTCAAGCGCCCGCGCTCGACGGCATGCAGGAACTCTCCGCACTCGATCCGCGCCTGATCCTTGGAATCCACGACGATCGCGCGTGCCCGTCGAATCGTTTCATCATCGAATTCGCGACGAAGAGGGGAATTTCCTCCGATCGCGTTGATATGAACCCCCTCGGGTACCCATCGTCCCTCGAAGACAGGCTCGCGCGCCGTCGTCGCTGTAACGAGAACATCGGCCTCAGCGACGACTTCCTCAGGCCGCTCGGCCGGGATGACCTCGATCCCCAACTTCGCCGTCATCTCTCGGCAAAATGCTTCTCGTTGCTCCGGCCTACGGCTGTAGGCGAGAACCCGTCGGATCGGTCTCACGATGCAAATCGCGCGCACCTGACTTTCTGCTTGCCAACCAGTTCCGAAGATGCCAAGCGTACGCGCATCCGGTCGTGCCATGTATCGAGTGGCGACGCCACTGGCCGCTCCCGTGCGCATCTGCCCGAGCCGATTCGCCTCGATAATGGCCAGAAGCGATCCCTCCTCCGCGTCATAGAGGAAGACGAGGAACCGCGTGCCGCTTGAGAACGAGGTGTAGGCCTTGAAGCCTACGACGCCTCGCGCGAGCACGGCGGCACTCATCAGATGTAACGTCCCACGTGGGACGCGCAGGCGGCGACGCGGCTCATTGATCGCGCGCCCTTCCGCTTGCTCGCGAAACGCCTCTTCGACGGCCTCGAGCGCCATCTCCATCGTCAACAAGCGCTCCACATCCGATTCGGTCAGAAGCAACGCCATGGCCACCCTCACGGCGAAGACGCGTTTGGCCTCACTCTCCGCGCGATGGCTCGTATGTCGCGAACGAACTCTCCGTCTCCCACACGGTCACGCGCGCGACGGGGAATCCGCGCTCGGCCGCTACGTCAAAGATGAGCTTGGCCAGCGCTTCAGCCGTCGGGTTTGTCTCCAAGACGAAGCAAGCGACCCCGTGTTCGCGCAACACAGGCAGCAATGGATCGTCCTTGCACAAGACCATCTTGTGATCAATGTGCTCGTCTACCCACGACTTCACGACCGCCTTGATCTCATCGAAATCAACGACCATGTGGCGATCATCGAGGCGTTCGGCGGCCAACTCGACCTCCGCGCGGGCATTATGTCCGTGAAGATTGCGACACTTACCCGCGTAATTCAAGAGCCGATGCCCGTAGCAGAAGAAGATCTCCTTCGTCGCCTTGAACATCTCGTCCTCCTGCTTGTCCACGCGTTCGGCTCATGAACCGATGAGCCGACCTCCATCCACGACGAGTGTATGTCCGGTGATGAAATCGCTTCCCTCGATTAAAAAGAGCACGGCGCGAGCGACGTCCTCAGGCGATCCGAGCCGCTTGAGCGGCGTGGCTTCGATGATCGCGCGCGTCTCCTCCTCGCCGTACTCTTCCGGCAGAAGAACTGGACCGGGCGCGACCGCGTTGACCAGGATCGTCGGCGCCAACGTCTTCGCCAAAACCTGCGTGAGTGCGATCAACCCCGCTTTCGAGACACAGTATGGGATATAGCCCGCGTATGGGCGGAATCCCGCCCAATCGGCGATATTGATGATCTTCCCCCCGCCTTGCTGCTGCATGACCCGCGCCGCGTATTGAGCGCAAAAGAAGGGTGCTTTGAGGTTCACGTCGAGATTGAGGTCCCATTGCTCCTCGGTGATCGAGCCGAAGGGCGTTCGGAAGAAGACCGAGGCGTTATTCACCAAGACGTCGAGGTGACCGAGGAATCGCACCGCTTCTTCAATCAATCGTTCGATCTCGCGGACCTCCCCGAGATCCGCTCGCACAGCGAGTGCACGAACGCCCCGGACCTCGATCTCGCGTACGGTCTCCCGCGCGTCTTCCTCGGAACGATGGTAGTGCACGACGACATCGGCGCCGCGTTCGGCCAAAGCGAGCGCGATCGCCCTTCCGACGCGCCTCGCCGCCCCGGTGACTATCGCGCCCTTTCCTTTGAGATTCATATCCTCTGCCCCGTTCGGAAATAGAGGAGATCATACGCGTTCCCGGCATGCCGCGCAAGCTCGTTCCCCGCGGATGAATGTTGTCTGACGCGCGCGCGCTCTTTATCATAAGCAGCATGAACCCGAGTTGGGAGATGGGATGAGCGAGGGCATTCGCCACGAAGCGCTGAAGCGCGCTTTCTACAAGGGTTCGATCTCTTGGATCGGCGCGCAGATCTTCGTGCGCGTCATCAATTTCTTCGCTGGGATCGCGCTCGCGCGCTGGCTTGCGCCGGAAGATTTCGGCCTCATGAGCTTGGGCCTCACCGTGACGACGCTCATCGCCCTTTTCGGAAATGTGGGGATCGGGCATTACCTCATCTATCATCCCGAAGAACGCCCGGAAGTCCTGACGGCGGGATTTTGGCTTGGCGTGATCGTGAGTCTCGGCCTCTTTGCGTTTCAGGCCGCAGTCGCCCCTCCGATTGCTGAGTTCTATGGGCGTCCGGATCTCGTCCCCATCCTCCTCACCTTGGGTCTCACCTTGTTGATCGCTCCATGGGGGAGCGTACACGCGGCACTTCTGCGCCGACGCTTGGAGATCGGGAAGCTCGTGCTGCCCCAAGTTGTGGCGACGCTCATTGGGACAGGAATCGGTCTGGTTCTGGCTCGATGGGGAGCTGGTGTTTGGAGTCTCGTCGTACCTTTCGTCCTCGCCGCTTTAATCACTGCTGCTTTGAATTGGAAACTCTCCCCGTGGCGTCCTGCACCTCATTGGTCTCGCCGTTCGTGGAGGGAGATCGTCCGCTACGGACGACACGTCCTCGGCAACGATTTGACGGCATATGCCATGCAGAATGCCGATTACATCCTCATTGGGAGATGGATGGGCGCGTCACCGCTCGGCTATTACACGTTCGCCTACAATCAGAGCCTGATGTTGCCCACGCTGTTTATGGGCGTTTTCTCGCACGTTGTCTTCCCTATCTTCGCGCGGCTCCGCGAGCGATCGGACGAGTTGCGCGCCGCTTACTTTCGATTCGCGCGCACGAGTGCTGGGATCGCGATTCCTCCTCTTCTCCTCCTCATCGTCGCTGCTCCAGAATACGTGCGCGTCATCTACGGGGAGAAATGGACGCCCGCTGTCCTTCCGCTCCAATTGCTACTCCTTCACGCCGTCGGGCGATGCCTGATGCTCGGAGCTGGAGAGTTATTCAACGCGATCGGGCGACCTGACCTCAATTTTAAATGTTCGCTCGCGGCGGTTCCCGTTTTCGTGGTGGCCGTGGCGATGAGCCTGCGATGGGGGATCGTCGGTGTTGCCGCAGCAACGGCGCTCATTTTCCTGAGTCTATCAGGAGTCGTCACGGCGATCGCTCTCCGCACGCTTCGTTGGAAGCTCGCGGATCTTTGGACGGCTCTGAGTCCTGTCGGCCTCGGCGCAGGAGGGGTCTTGCTTGTGACGTGGTTACTTCGGCAGGCCTCGGAGTCGCTCGCCTTGCCCGAGTGGCAAACGCTCCTCGCGCTCTTCCTCGGAGGTGGAATCGTCTATGCGCTTGCTCTGGCCTTGCTCCTTCGCCCAGAATTACGCGAGCTCAAAGACCTTGTGGTCCCTCGTCGCACAGCGCCGATTGAGCAAGCTTCTGTGAGCGACCGATGAACGAAGCCATCTCCATTGTGATCCCGACGCGCAACGCCGGACCGGAATTCCCCAATGTGCTCGAACGCCTCCTAGCGCAACGCACCTCCTCCCCTCTCGAAATCGTCGTGATCGACTCCGGTTCTACGGACGGGACAGTCGAGCGATGTGCTCGATTCCCGGTGACGGTCCTCTCCATTCCCCCCGAGGAATTCGACCACGGTGAGACACGAGACCGCGCAATTCACCGTACCCGCGGTCAATTCGTCGCGCTCCTCGTCCAAGACGCCCTGCCTGCGAATGAATGGTGGTTGGAACGCCTCATCGAACCCATGCGTCGAGATGCGTCTATCGCTGGGACGTACAGCCGACAAGTTCCGCGCCCCGGGAGCGATGCCTTCGTCCGACGACACGTGAGCGATCACATCGCCTCGCGCCCGGAACCACGCTTACAGAAGCTTGAGAGCGCGCAAACTCTCTCCGCCTTATCCCTTGAGGAGAAGATCGCACTCTTCAGCTTCGACAACGTTTCCTCAGCGATTCGACGTTCGGTGTGGGAGCGATTTCCGTTCGGGCGCGCTGCTTTCGGAGAAGATATCCGTTGGGCCAAACGGGTTATGGAAGCTGGATACGCGATCTATTACCAACCCGACTCGGTCGTCATCCACTCGCACGATCGCTCGGCGTGGTATGATTTCAAGCGGTTCGTGGCGAGCTACCGGCTGTATCACGAATTGTTCGGAGGTGATCCGCCATCGCTCTGGTTCACGCTGTTCAACGCGATCCCCTACAACATCTACGTGAACCTGTTCAAGCTTCCTCACGAGCGAATCACGCCCCGCGTCATTGTCAAAGCTTTCGCGAAGGGATTGGCCTTTCCACTCGGTCGGTATCTCGGCCCACGCGTCGCGACCGATGCGCCGCGTTGGCGACGGCGTCTAGGCGATTGGCTCACGCGCGGGATCTAGGCGCACTCCTCCACAGGAGAAGCAACCATGGGCAGATCGCTGATTCGAGGATGATGCGCGTGCTCATCTTGGAGGCACCAGCGTTGCGTTCGGTGAAGATGATGGGGACCTCCACGACGCGGTGCCCGAGCCGATGGGCGCGGTAAAGCGTCTCGATTTGAAACGCGTACCCTTCGGATCGAATCGAAGGAAGGTCGATGGCCCGGAGCGCCTCAGCGCGCCAGCAGCGGAAGCCTCCCGTGGTATCGAAGACGGGCAAGCGTGTGATCGTCCGAACGTATGCGTTGGCGAAGACGCTCAAGAACAAGCGCGAGAGCGGCCAATTGATGACGTTCACGCGCCGTCCCACATATCGCGAACCGATGACAAGATCGGCCTCATCGGCTGCGCGAAGGAGATCGCCGATGTACTGCGGATGATGCGAGAGATCGGCGTCCATCTGGATCACGAACTGCGGCTCGCGGGCGAGCGCCCACAGCATGCCCTCAATGAGCGAACGCGCGAAGCTGCGACGTCCTCGGCGACGCAGGAGATGAAGGCGCGAGTCGCTCACGGCCATCATCTCCACGATATCGGCTGTTCCATCGGGCGAATCGTCGTCTACAATGACGATATCGGCATCCGGATAGCGCGCACGAATCTCCGCGATGAGAGACGGAATATTCTCCCGCTCGTTGTACGTCGGAATCACAATCTGAACGAATGACGCCTTCATGCCGTTGGAGTAAGGTAGTCGAACGTGCTCAGCGACGTCAATCGCATCAAAGGATTCCGCCCTTCCCATTGGCCCTTGAGCGCAAGGGGAGAAGTCGTGTACCATCCACACCTCATGCTCTGACCGACGGTGAATGCAGGATTGAATCTGGCGAGCGCGCTCCTTTTGCTCGCGGGATATCGGTTCATCCGTCGGCGGGAGGTGCCCCCTCATTGCGCGCTGCCGTAACCTGCTCAGCCCTTTTCTCTCCCCTCCTCAATTAGCCCGAAGGATTCATTCGCGACGAAGGGTAGATTCCCGACCGGCATGCGGAGTGTTATGGAGCACGCCTCACGGCGGACGGTTCGGCGCCCTCCCAAGTCGCTCATGGCGTGAGGCCAGTTCGCAGGATATCCACAACCGCCTCAACGATTGCTTTCAAGGACTCATCCTTCAGATGTCCGACCTGTGCCATCATAAGATTGTGACTTGCTGTGAACAGCTTACCTGGGCGCGCGTAGCTCGTCACTCGTAAGGAGCCCGTGCGAAAGCTCGCTTCCGTGAGCATTACCGCCCGTGCGTCGCCGTAAGGATTACTGGTGACCTGGCACAAGATCCAATCTCCGCGCCCGGCATCTGCCAAGACCACGGCCGGTCGCAGCTTAGCTCGCGATAAATCGGAGAACGGGAAGGGCACCACCACTACGCTTCCGACTGTAGGTAGGACCATGCGGCGTCTTCTTCTGGCCTATTCCAATCCTCAGCTAATGCAGGTTCGCTCAAAAGTGCCGTTTCGGGGACGCGGATTACCGGCTCATCGAGAATGACGACGAGAGCCCGCCGCGGCCCCGGCAATTGAACCGGTTCCAATAGGCGAACGTTGTTCTGCTCATCAATGACCGCTTCGACTGTTTTCAGCATACTCCTCCTTCTGCCTCCACGTCTTCTGTGGCGTCAATACCTTTCAACGTCCTCAAATATCGGCATAAGGCTCCTTGCAGATCAGTCGCTAAATCCCAGCGCTCACGACTTCAACCATATGTCGGAATTTCCTTCGCTATTTTATCCGGGCCTCCCGCCAGCGCGCAAACATCTCCCCTCGCGATACCTCTACCGGGCTTCCAGTGCCTTAACGCCATCGGTCCAACGCATGCCGCCATCGCCGCTGGCATCGGCGGCATCAACTTCCCGAGGAGACGGCAACTCTTCATCGCCCTCTCGCCACAGGCGAGGAATGTCGCGTATAATCTCCCTCTTGTCATCCAGCTGATACGTATGCTCTGGCCGACGGTGAATGCGGGGTTGAATCTGGCAAGCGCGCTCCTTTTGCTCGCGGGATATCGGTTCATCCGTCGGCGGGAGGTGAACGCCCATCGCATGTGCATGCTCGCCGCTATCACCAGCTCGGTTCTCTTCCTGCTCTCCTACGTGGCCTACCACTCCCTTCATGGCACCACGCCTTTTCCGAAAGGCGGGGCCATCCGAATCGTGTACTTCACGATTTTGATCTCGCACACGGTCCTGGCGCTGGCGATCCTCCCGATGGTCCTTGTGACGCTCCTTCGCGCACTGCGTGGAGAATATGTCCGACATCGGCAGATCGCTCGGTGGACGCTTCCGCTATGGCTTTATGTCTCGGTCACGGGGGTAGCGATTTACGTGATGCTCTACCATTTGTGAGGACCATTCCTCCGGAGACGAGGGTGTGGGCCACGGGTCCTCATCCTGTGACCTGATATGGGCGCCGAGCGACGACCACTAAAGCCAGGAGGAAAGCCAGAAGACTGAAGAGCAGCGTCACGCCGAGCGCGAGAGAAAAGCTCGGCGCTTGTGTCACCGCCTGGGGATGTTGAAGGAAGAGCAGCCGCTGAAGGCCAGCGGTGCTATAGGTCAACGGATTCACCCGCATCAGCCAAGCGACCCAGGGGGATGCACCGCTCATAGGGAAGAGCGCCCCGGAGACGAGCCACATCGGGATGAGGATCAGGTTGACGACGGCATGAAAGCCGTGCGTCGAGTCCAGTCGCCACGCGAGGAAAAATCCGAACGCCGTGATCCCGAAAGCGAGCAGGAAAAGAAAAGCCACAAGCCCCACCGCCTGTCCGAGCGTCAGCGAGATACCGACAAATGGAGCTAGCGGCAGCAAGATCGCTCCTTGCAGGGTGGCGAGCGTCGTTCCTCCCAGAACCTTCCCCAATACGAGAGCTGCTCGCGGGATGGGAGCGGCCAAGACCGATTGTAAGAATCCCGCGTGCCGATCCTCGATGACCGACATCATGCAAAAAATGGACGTGAACAAGACGATGAGCAACACGGTGCCAGGGAAGAAATACTGCAAATACCCCGTGCCGTGTCCATTCGCGCGGAAGGAATCTCCCAATCCCGACCCGACCAACCACCAGAACACCAGGGGAGAACCGATGACGCCGAGGACGCGACTTCGCTGACGATAGAAGCGGATCAGCTCCCGATGCCACAATGAGATCGTCGCCAAGAGACCAGCGGAGAGGCGCGCAGGAGGAAAACCTACCTTCCGCTCGATCGGAAGCGAGATCTCGACGTCCTTTACCTGAGGCATCCCCCCTGTCCTATCAGGCGCTTCACTCGACCGTGGCCTTTTCCTCGGCCACTGAAGGAGATGTCGGTTGAGCCGGTTCGGTTACCGGATGCTTCGCACGGGCGCGAAGGCGTTCGAGCACGCCGCTGCGCTTGAGCGTTAGGATCGGGGGGATCAAGAAGAGCAAGGCTAAGAGCGCGCCCGCCAATACAAGGAAAAGGTCATCAATGCCTCCCTTGAAGCGATCGCTCACCGCCGCCCAAATCGCCAAGCCCAATGAGACCAGGGCGATCACCAGAGAGATGACATTAATGAGCAGCATTTCCTTGATCGCATCCCACATCGAAGGCCCCTCCTTTGCTGTGGTGACTTCCTGTTGCTCATCCGGACGTGTCCCACGGCATTATGCTCTCGCGACCTCGCTTTGCGGAGAACCGCATGAGAGTCCTCGCATGAGCAGTATATGATAAGAAGCCATCCTCGGCGTTTCAAGGGAGGGACTTTGACCGCCACTGCCGCAAGGCGCGCTGCAAGCCGATGCGTTCTTTCCCACAAGAGACGGAGCCATGACCGCGTCAGATCGGGATGGTGGCGAAATCCATGAGGTGCGCGCGCACGCGCTCGACATCAGACGCCAAGACTCGATCTTCGGTCAACGGTGAGACCAACGCGCGAAGGCGCTCATAAGCCATTTGCACCCCCCGTCCGGGACGCAAGGGGCTCAGATAGTCCAACCCTTGAGCTGCGCAGAGCAGCTCGATGGCCAGGATGTACTCGACATTGTCAAGCACTTGCCGGAGTTTCAAGGCGGATGTCATCCCCATGCTGACGTGATCTTCCTTATTCCCCGACGTCGGCAGCGAATCCACGGATGCCGGATGCGCAAGGACCTTGTTCTCCCCGACGAGCGAGACAGCGACGATCTGCAAGAGCATCATTCCGGAGCACATGCCCGGATTCGTCGTCAGAAACGGCGGCAGTTCGCTCAAATCCGGATTCACGAGTCGTTCGATCCGACGCTCGGAAATCGCCCCTAGCTCCGCGAGCGCCATCGCCAGATAGTCGAACGCGAGCGCGAGGATCTCGCCATGGAAATTCCCTCCAAGGAGCACGTCGCCCGTCTCGGCGAAAACTAGGGGATTATCCGTGGCGCTGTTCAACTCGATGCTCACGACGTTCTCGACATGACGGATGACATCGCGCACGGCTCCATGCACTTGAGGCATGCAGCGCAAACTGTACGCATCCTGCACGCGCGGGCAGTCCTTGTGCGAGAGCATGATCTCGCTCCCCTCGGTGAGTCGGAGGATGCGCTCGGCGACCTCGCGCTGTCCGGGATGTGGCCGCACGGCCTGCAGACGCGGATCGCAGGCAGCATTTGTGCCATGCAAGGCCTCCAGAGACATGGCGCCGGCGACGTCGGCGATATCGGCTAGGCGTTTGGCACGTTGCAAGCAAAGCGCGCCGACGGCGACCATCGCCTGCGTGCCATTCAAAAGGGCGATCCCCTCCTTTGCCTCTAACTGCAGGGGCGCGATCCCCGCTTCCATGAGCGCTTCATGAGCCTTTCGGCGTTCTCCGCGATATAAGACCTCTCCTTCGCCGATCATCGCCAGCGCCAGATGGGCGAGCGGAGCGAGATCGCCACTAGCCCCCACGGATCCGCGCGAAGGGACGATGGGATGAATCCCCGCGTTCAACATGCCCACGAGCGTCTCCACAACGACCGGGCGCACGCCCGAATATCCCTTGGCCAGGACGTTGGCCCGCGCCAGCATCATCGCCCGCGTCTCAGCTTCGCCGAGTGGCTCACCGACGCCCGCGGCGTGACTGCGCACGAGGTTCAGTTGCAATCGGCGCGTCGCCTCCTGTGGGATCGTCACCCCGCTCAATTTTCCGAAGCCCGTGTTCACGCCGTAGACGACGCGCCCGCTTCGTAAAATCTCCTCGACCACGCGGCGCGAGGCCTCCATGCGGGCGAATGCCTCTGGGGCGATCTCCACCGGCTCTCGATCCACAGCCACGGCCTCGAGTTGCTCCAGCGTGAGCGAATTTCCATCAATCGCGATCATGGTCCCTCCCCGATCTCGCGATTTCGCCGCTGCCGCGCTCGGATCTCTACCGTTCGCACCCAATCCTTGTACGCCTCGTACCGATTCCACACTTCCCGCGATACAGCGTGATCTGTGTTCTCCTCCCATCGGCGCACCAGATAAATCGGCTCAAAGAGGCGACCGATTTCGTACTCGCGGCTGAGGCGCAAGCAGACGGCGTAATCCTCGCCATAGCTCACGTTGGGAAATCCGATGCGCCGCAGGAGCGGCACGTAGTAAGCGCGAGGGGCTCCCAGGCCTTTCACGCGCAGGGCGTTATTGCGCCCGTTCTCGCGCGTCCATTCGCGATGATCCACGACGCCAGGCGGAATCTCCTCCAAACGAAAATTCACCGTGCGATAAGCCCCAATGACCGCCGCGTAGCGGGGCGTCGGCCCCTCTCGACGCGATCGCTCCCCCACCGCCTGAGCGAAGACTTCTGGATCGAAATCGAAGAACGCGCGCACGATCGTCTCCAACGTCGTCTCATCCGCGTAGAGATCATCCGAATCCAATTGCACGGCGAACAGCCCGCACTCCGGAGAGAAGATGGCTTCGTTCCAACATCCCCCGATTCCCAAATCGCGACGTTGGGGAATCCGATGGATGAGATGCGGGAACGCGCTCGCCCACTGTCGCACGATCTCCGTCGTCTGATCCGCCGAATGATTATCCACGACGATCACGTTGTAGGGAAAGGATGTGCGCTGCGAGAGCGCGCTGCGCAACGCATCGGCGATCGTTCGTTCGCGATTTCGCACAGGGATGATCACGCTCGCCAGCACCGGATACTCGTCGTCGGGCGGGGGGATCGGAGCGAACGTCGGCGCCAAATAGGCGCCCACGCGCCGAAGGTGCTCGGTGAAGACGCGCTCCATCTCCTGCTGCGCCGGGCGATTCCTGGGATCCACGTAGCGGAAGATCGCTTCCAGCGGAGGCTCCGCGCTCGACATCCGAATTTCGCGACGATAGGAGTAGAGACATTCGGGAATGCGCACGATGTCACCGACAGTCGCGATCTTCAGCCGCAGATCATAGAGTCCGCCCCATTTGAGATCCACGGGGATCGGTCCACATCGCGCGATCGCTTGACGCGCGATCCGATGCGACAAGAGCAGGAGCGGTCCGAAATCGAATTCCTCGCTGACGCTCCCCATCTGGTAGTCGTTCAGCGGACATGCGCGCAACTCGCCGGCGCTGTCCTCGAAATAATCGGCGTAGACGATCCCGGCCTCACTCTCCTCGGCGACTTGAAGAAACCGCGCGAGCGATCGTTCGCCGATCTCAATGAACGCTCCCGCCTGAAGGAGCAAGAGATAATCGGTCTTCAGCGAATCGAGAAGTGCGTTCAGGGCCGCACCGGAGAATCCGGGATCCAGTCGCAGGCCGCGAATCGGCAGCGGCTCGCCGAGCTGCTGACAATGCGCCCTCTGTCGCTCGAAGATCGCCTCATCCTCATAGCTGATCACGATGGTGAGGCGCTCTCTCATACCGATGGACGCGCGATCGCCTGCAAGCGGGGATAATGCTGCAGGAGCGGCGGTGGAACAGCGACTTTCTGCCCTTCTAAGGTCGCTCTCAATTCCAAGGCGTTGACGGCTCCCTTCCCCTGCACGTGATTATTCGTGATCACGTAGACCTCGCGGGCGATCTCGCCGATCTGCCGGATCTTCTCGATCCATGGCTCCAACTCCTCGGGCGAATAGAGATAATCATAACGAGCCCCGGGATCAGCATTCTCCGCAAACCAATTCTCGTAATTTCGACCGTGCAGGCGCACATATCCGACGGCGGCCGTCACTCGCGACGTCGGCGGCAGGGAGCGATGAAAGAGGGGCTGATCAATATTGCAAAATCCAACGCCGCGCTCAGCGAGGAACTGATACACATCTTCGACGTTCCAAGAGCCGTGACGCACTTCGACGACGAGCGGATATTCGCGAAACCGCTCCAGAAGCTCCCGCAAGTAGGCGCGCGCGTCGGGTGTGTTCTTGAACGACCAGGGGAATTGCACGAGCAAGGCACCGAGCCGATCAGCGTCCAAGAGCGGTTCCATTCCGCGCTTGACGAGATGTTCATCCTCGGCGCTGGCCGCTCCACGTTCGTGCGTGAACCGCTGATAGAGCTTCGCCGTGAACTTGAAGCAGGGGTTATGTGCGACGCGCCGCACCCAACTGCGGGTCATCCTCTCCGTCGGAGGACGATAGAAGCTACTGTTGACCTCGACGGTGTCGAAGTACTCGGCGATGTATGGGAGCGGATCGAATCCACGCGGCGGGGGATCCGGATACACCGTCCCTTTCCAATCTTCGTACGACCATCCGGCTGGCCCGACGCGGATCATCGCCCTGTTCCCCGTATCCAAGGGATGGAAGATACCACGAGCAAGGCGTTTTCTCAATGGAGAGGACTTCCCCCCTCACGGATCGAAATGAGCGCGGAGATGATTTCAAAACGGCTTACTGCGCAAACGAAAACGCCAGGGGCCATCCCCCGGCGTTCTACCACTCGTGAGGACGAGAAGCAGCCGGGCCGTCACAGCCCGGCCGCTTCCGGAGAATCAGAAGCTGAGCTTCAAGGCGAATTGGATCACGCGATTGGGCTCGCCCCTGGCGATGATCGTCGCCGAGCTGGGCACAGCCGCCGTCACGCAGCAGGTCTGTCCAAAGAGAGCGCTTGTGAGCGTCGGCGATCCCACGCTCGCATTCCGCGGGTTCTCGAAGTTCGGGTGATTGAAGACGTTGAAGAGCTCTGTGCGAAAGTCGAGCTTCACGCGCTCGGTGAGCTGGAACTTCTTGATGAGCCCCATGTCCACGTTCCAGAAGCCAGGCCCCTGCACAGCGTTCCGACCCATCCCCGCCTGCCCGGGAGCCGGAATGCAGAAGTAGCTCTCGGTCCCGATCACTTGCCGGCAGTTGAAGAAGGGGCTGGCCGGATCCACGATGCGATCACCAACGTGGAAGACCACAGGCCCTTGGATTCCGGGAACGAACTGGAGCTTGGACTTGGGCATCGGCCCGCGCACTTCGGCGCGCGATTGCTTGGTTTGATGAACGGTGCGCACGCCCGAATTGATCGTGTACGGCTCGCCGCTCTGATAGATGTAAATGCCCGTGACGGTCCAGCCGCCCAAAATGTGCTGCAGGACGCCTGGCCAGGCGCTCCCCCACCTCTGCCCGCGTCCGAAGGGCAGATCGTAGAGCCAATTGACGACGAGCACGTGCCGATTATCGAAGTCCGAGCGCGCGCGATCGAGCTTGAAGTTCCGCACATCGGTCGGCGTGCGCGAATTGGTCGTGCTCAAACCGCCACCAGAAGTCGCCGCCACTGGATCCACCGACATGTCATCAATGGACTTCGAGAGCGTATAGGCCAAGCCGAACGTCAGCCCCTTCTCATAGCGACGTTGCAGTTGCACGATCATGCCGTGATAGCTCGAGCTGCCTCCGGAATCGAAGTAGAAGATCTGCCCGAACTGCGCATTGGGTCGGAAGTAGTTGGCCGGGAAGCCACGATTGACGATCCAGTCCGCCCCCGAGAGCTGATCAATTCGGACTGCGAGATCACCTACGCCGCCATTGAGCACGTCGGTCGCGAAGGCCCCGCGATAGCGCGCCGACGTCGGTGACGGCGCATTGAGCAATCGGCTGAGCAAGGGCAAGGGCTCCTGTCCCGGCAATCCGAAATAGGCGAAATTATCCACCGTACGGCTCGCGGCCGGAATGCCCGCTGCCGCTTGCGCGGCCAGGCAAGCATCCGGATTGAGCTTGCAGATCATGATGTTCTTCTGCGCCTTCAGGAACTCCTGCAGGAACTCTGGCGGGTAGCGGAACTGATTCAGATCGTAGGCACGATAGAGGCGCATCCCGCGCTTGCCGATGTAGCCGACCTGCCCCACAAACGCATAAGGTAACTCACGCTGAATGGTTAAGCTCCACTCGTGGACGGTCGGGACCTTGAGGTTCGGCTCGAACGCACCGACTTGTGGCGCCAGACCGAGCGGCCGCTCTGGAAGTCGCAGTTGCTCCGACGGCTTCTGCGTCGGTGGCCCGAGATCGAGCGGTCTCAAAGCGGCCATGAGCTGGCTCAATCGCACGTCGTTTGGAATATCTCGACAGGGACCAGTAGGCGGATCTTGCACGTTCACGATGCAGCGGAGGACACTGCCGGGAACCATCCCGGAGATCGCCGTCACCTGGAACGTTGAGATCGTGTCGAAAGCGATCCCGTACCCGGCGCGAATCGCCATCTTACCCGACGCGCGCGGATCCCACGCGAAGCTCACCCGTGGGGCGATCGTCGTCCAGTTCATCCGCTTGAACCACTTATCCGCAGGGACATACGTCACCGGACCTTGACTCCCATCCAACGAGCGATCCGGCACGAAGACGCGATCGCAGCAGTCCTTGGGCGGCGCATTGATCTCCCATCGGAACCCGTAGGTCAACGTGAAGTTCCGCCGCACGCGCCATTCATCTTGAGCGTAGAAGTTGTACTGCTTGACGCGAGTACCCGCGACAAAGGGAGCGAAGAGATACTGGTCGCGCTTGAAATCAGCGACGAACGCCTGCTGCACGCGCGCCGGGATGCCCATCAACTCAACGATCGCCTGCAGGAGGTTCACGTTGTCGGTCGCGTTGATCCCCGGAGCTCCAGGGAACCCTGCGGCAACCCCCGGCGCCGTATTGGCTGTCGGCGGACGCACGCTCTGGCTAAAGATGATCGTCGGCCACATGTTGAACCCACCCGGCACGCCCCGATTGTCGTTATGCCGGTAGAACCGGAAGTTGATCCCCGTGCGGATGTTATGCGCCCCCCGCATGTAGCTCAGGTTATCAATGAACTGGATTGTGCTCACTGCGCGACGCGTGAAGGGCGTGTTGCAGAAGGGTGTGTCCACAAGTGAGAGAGAATTATCGCCGAAGCATTCCTGTCCGTAGGGTGGAGGTTCGACCCCAAGTTTCGTATTGGCTTCGCGCAGGAGGAAGGTGAACATGAAGCGACTGAATCCAGTCGTGAACTCGTTGACCAACCTGGGAGAGATGACGCGTCGGTAGTTGAGTGCCAACCCTTGCGATTCTCGAGTCACCTCTCCAAGTGGAGCAAAACCAGGGAAAATCGCCGGACGCGCATTCAGGAAATCGCCCTCGCGCGTGTCCCAATTCGAGAGCAGCAACCGCCCGAACATGCTATTATTCTCGTCGAACTTGTGATCCACGCGGAACATCAGGTGCGGGCCCTTGAATTCCGAAGGCGGATTCCAGATGAAGCCCGCCGTGTTCAAGCCATCGCCCACGTTGAACGTATTGGGCGATGGGAACTTCGCGAGCATATCTCGCATGAGGGGATCGGGACCGATGCCGGCCGGATCGTTCGCGAAGATATTGTACGTGCGAATGCACCCCACTTCGGTCGGCGTCGCGCACATGCGCACGCCCGGTCGCAACGCACCTGTGACTGGGTCCACCAGCCGCGGGGAATTCCGTGTGATGACCACCCCATCGAGGATAAGCGGGTTCGCTGGATCGGGGACGAAGTAGCGGAAGATGCCTTGCTTCTTCAACGTGTCCGTGTAAACGAGCGGCACGCCAAAGGACTGCGCGATGGGCATCGTCTGCTTGATGCGATTCCCCTGCCAGCTCGCGAAGAAGAACGTCTTGTTCTTGACGATCGGCCCACCTCCGGAAGCACCAAACTGATGAAGCAGCAGCACCGGTTTCTCCAACCCCGCTGCATTATTGAACCACTCGTTGGCATTGAGCACCGTGTTCCGATGGAACCAGAAGAGATCTCCGTGGAACTCGTTCGTGCCCGAGCGCGTCACGATGTTGACGTTAGCCCCACTGTTGCGCCCGAATTCCGGCGTCGCATTGTGCGTGACCACACGATACTCCTGCACGTTGTCGGGATTGAGCCGATAGATATTACTCTGCGGATTCGGCACCGAAGATTCGTTCGCATCAATACCGTCAATGGTCACGTTGTGCGCGCGATCGCGCGAGCCAAAGACGTGCGTCCCCGAACCGAGAGCCCCCGTCGTGCGCTGCACGAGTCCCGGCTCCAAGATGATCAAGCTCAAGGGATTGCGTCCGTTGAGCGGTAGCTCGACGATCTCGCGCCGGGTCACAACCCCGCCCAGCATCGCATGCGTCGTCGCGATGCGTTCGTAGGCGCCGGTCACCTCGACGATCTCCGTCGGCTGTCCAACCTCCAGCGTTACATTCACCACGAGAGGAGCCCCGACGGTCAGAACGTTGTTCGTCCCCACGTATTTTCGGAATCCCGGATACTCCACCGTGATCGTATAGGTACCGACCGGCAACGACTCCAACGCATAGGTGCCGGCCGACGTCGTTGTCGTCTTATACTCAACCCCTGTGGCCTCGTTTCGAGCAATGACGACGGCGTCCTGAATCACCGCCCCTGTCGGATCTACAACTGTGCCCGTGATCCGACTCGTGGCCGTCTGAGCCAGGACTGCCACTGCCAGGGAGAACCCAAGGGGAAGGACCACCACTAGCAGCCTACACGTCTTACGCATAACCGAATCCCTCCTTAGTTTCGGTCACTCCTTCAAAAAGGTCGGCCACAGTATAGCCGCCCTTCGAGGAAGAGTCAAGTTGAAAGATCCTATGCCCCCCCTGAAAGGCTCGCGACTTCCCCCTTTACCTTTGATCCGGAACCATGCCAAAATCTCCCCCGACAAAGAATCGAGCGGGAGAGGGCTAAGCTATGGGGAAGCGGACGATCAAAGGTGTGATTTTGGCCGGCGGATTAGGAACGCGGCTTTATCCATTGACGAAGGTGACAAATAAGCACCTGCTACCTGTCTACAACAAACCGATGATCTACTATCCGCTAGAGACGCTCGTGCAGGCGGGCATTCGCGACATCATGATCGTGACGGGGGGGAATAATGCCGGCGACTTCCTCAGATTGCTCGGCAACGGTGCGGAGTTCGGGCTGAAGCACTTGCACTACACGTATCAACAAGGCGAAGGAGGTATTGCGGCGGCGCTCAGCCTGGCCGAGCATTTCGCCGATGGACATTTGATCTGCGTTATCCTCGGCGACAACATCATCGAGAAATCCATTGCGCCCTATGTCCAGCGGTACCTGGAGCAGGGATCGGGAGCCAAGATTTTGCTCAAGGAAGTCCCCGATCCGACGCGCTTCGGCGTCCCGGTGATCGAGAATGGGCGCATCGTGCGCATCGAGGAGAAGCCGAAGGTCCCGGGGTCCCCCTACGCCGTCACTGGAATTTACTTCTACGACGAGAAAGTCTTCGACATCATCCGCACGCTCAAACCGAGCGCGCGCGGAGAGCTGGAGATCACCGATGTCAACAACGCCTACCTGGAACGCGGGGAATTGACCTACGACATCTTAGATGGATGGTGGACCGACGCGGGGACGTTCGAGAGCTTGCTCTTAGCCAATCAACTCGTCGCCGAACGGGAACGGCGACGAACGCGCGCGGCGTCAGAATCGGTGCAGCCTTCTCCCCACGAGTGAGGGAGGCTTCTTATGAAGCGGCGCGATTTCATGCAACAGGCGATGGCGGCGGCCGTGCTCGGCCTCTCGTGGGAGCAAGCGATGCACTTACTGCGAGTGGAAGCGCCGCCGCTCCCCTCGGACGCGCTTTATGAGCGCGATCCCGAATGGTACTGGGCGGAAATGCGACGCCAGTTTCTCCTCGATCCCAATCACATCAATCTCAATTGCGGCTCTTTGGGCGTTTGCCCACTGCCGGTGATCCGCGCCGTCGCCGAGCATCTGTTCACCTCAGAGGCGTTCAATGAGCCCGATTATCCGTGGTGGGGCTACGGGGAGAATGAGCACATTCGTGAGGTGCGCGAGGAGATGGCTCGATTCCTGGGCGTCTCCCGGGATGAGATCGCCTTGGTGCGCAATGCGACGGAAGCCATGAATACAGTCTGCAATGGCTTGGACCTCGCCCGAGGGGACGTTGTGGTGACGACGGATCAGGAGCATCCGGGAGGCCTCTGCTGTTGGCAGCAAAAGGAGGCGCGCTTTGGCATTCGGCTCCGATATGTGAGGCTACCGCTCCCGCCGGCATCCAAAGAGCAACTCCTCGAACTCTTCGATCGAGCGCTCACGCCCGAAGTGCGCGTCGTCAGCTTCAGCCACATCACGACGACAACGGGGCTCGTCCTCCCAGCAAAAGAGATCTGCGCCATGGCGCGCGAACGAGGAATCCTTTCGGTCGTGGATGGAGCGCATGCGATCGGTCAACTCCCCCTCAATTTGCGAGAGCTCGGCTGTGACTTCTATGGGACGAGCCCGCACAAGTGGCTGCTCGCGCCCAAAGGCACGGGCATTCTCTATTTGCGCGAGACCGTTCAGGATCGCCTGTGGGTCAACATTGCCAGTGGCGAATGGAACAACAAGGCGCTGAAGGCCTATCGCTTCAGCAACCTGGGGACGTGCAATCTCTCTCTATTGAAAGGCCTGTTGGCCGCCCTTCGCTTTCATCAGCAGATCGGGCCCGAACGCATCTTCGCTCGACAACGTCAGTTGGCCCGTCTTGTGTATGAGGGGTTTCAACGTCTCCCGCAAGCGAAACTGCTCACCCCGGATCACCCGGAGTTATGGGGAGCGATGACAACGGTCGAATTCGGCGAAGCGGAGGCCGAACGCGCGCGCCGAGCACTCGCCGAGCATCGCATCCGCGTGGGAGGAGGAGGGCCGCGTCTTCGCATCTCCACGCATATCTTCACGCAACCGGCGGAGATCGCAACATTCTTCCGCGTGCTCTCTCGCGCGCTGAGGTGAAGATCCTGAACAAGGACGCCTTTGCACGATCCCGCAGGAGGGAGAAGGCGCGACACAGGGTTCATCCAATGCTCCCGCTCTCCTGCAGCGCGCGTCGCGTGCGCCATCGGGTGAGGAACCAGAGCACGGCAAAGTAGGCCAGCAGAGCGAACGCCCCGCCCACGACTAATCCCCCGGCCCAAAGCGCTGCTCCCGCCCGTATCAGATCCATAGCGTCCAGCTCCCGCCACTCAAAACGGTGATTGCGCTGACCGAGGAGCCACGTCCCAACGCGATAGGTCATCGTATAGACGAACGGCGCCGTCAGCGGGTTCGTGATCTGAATTCCCGCAAGCGCCGCCAGCGAATTGACGCGAAAGAGCGTCGAGAGCGAGATCGCGAGAGGAATTTGAAAGCCCAGCGTCGGTGTGAAGTTAATGACCAGACCGAGCGCTAAGCCTCCGGCGATCTCCCGAGGGGAGGCTCGACTCCGAAGCGCACGACGGACGAAGCGGAGCACCTTCTTCCACATGACCTCGCCAAATCCTCCTCACCTGATTCGCCTGGATCTCGCAGCGACTTGAGACCATCGAGGCCCCAAACGCCCATTAGAAGCATCGAACGGATTGGTCGTTGGCTTGCTTTCTACAGAACGCGTGAGGCCGCGCGACGGAGCCGATCCATTACGGCGAGGCCCAAATCCGTCTCTTCAATTCCCTCGACGATGATCAGCTCCGTCCCGCATTGGTCCATCTCGCGAAAGATCGCGAACAACCGCCGCGCGTACTCTTGTGGGTCGGGCGGCAGTTCCACGAGCCGGACCTCGACATCTCCGAACGAGAGCCCGCGATCGCGTCCGATGTATCCGAGACGACGCACGCTCGCGGCCAATCGCTCAACAAGCGGCCGATGTTTCGCTTCCTCCCACCGCTCGATAAGGATCACTTCGGCACGCGGACGATAATGCCGATACCGTGTGCCGGGCGAGCGTCGTGCTTCCGTGGCTTCGGCGCCCAACCGAACCTCGCCGAGGATTGGTCGAAGCTGTTCAGGGGATACCCCTCCCGGACGAAGAATGGTCGGCGGAATCGTCGTCAGGTCCAAGACTGTTGATTCGACGCCGATCCGCGTCGGGCCGCCGTCGAGGATCAGCTCGATGCGCCCATGCAAGTCCTCATAGACGTGCTCGGCGGCCGTCGGGCTCGGACGCCCAGAGAGATTTGCGCTCGGTGCGGCGATCGGACGTCCCAAAGCGCGAATGAGTGCGAGCGCGATCGCGCTATCAGGCATGCGCACGGCGACCGTCTCCAATCCTCCCGTCGTCTCCAAGGGCACCTGCTCCTGCCGCGGTAGGACGAGCGTCAGCGGGCCGGGCCAGAAACGCTCAGCCAAGTGCCATGCGGACTCTGGGATCGCACGCGCGACCTCATGAAGCTGCTCCTTCCACGCGATGTGCACGATGAGCGGATTATCGGCCGGACGCCCCTTGACGGCGAAGATGCGCGCGACCGCCCGAGGATTCAACGCATCCGCTCCAAGCCCGTAAACCGTCTCCGTCGGGAAGGCCACAAGCCCCCCACGTCGCAACACGGCCGCTGCCCGCGCAATGGCCTCCGGTTCCGGCGCATCGGGCGTGACGCGCACGATTTCCGTCTGAAGGTCACACCGCTCGTCGCACACCACGGAATGGTTACCGCTCCACGACCATGGCGACGGCTTCTCCTCCTCCGATGCAGAGCGTGACCAAGCCCCGACGGGCCTGGCGCCGCTTCATCTCGTAGAGAAGCGTCGTGAGCAATCGCGCGCCGCTAGCGCCAATCGGATGGCCGAAGGCGACCGCCCCTCCGTTGACGTTCACCTTCTTCGGATCCAGCTCCAACAGCCGGATCGCCGCCAACGCCACCACTGCGAACGCCTCGTTGATCTCGAACAAATCAATATCCGAGAGCGAGAGCCCCGCCCTCTTCAAGACCTTCTGAATCGCATCCACCGGAGCGACTGTGAACTCCTCTGGCTGACGCGCCGCAGCGACCGCCGTTACGATGCGCGCCAGTGGGGTCACGCCCATGGCGTTTGCTCGCTCGTACGACATGAGGACGACGGCTGCCGCACCATCGTTGATCTTCGAAGCATTGGCGGGAGTGATCGTCCCCTCCGGCTCAAACGCGGGCTTGAGCGTCTTCATCTTCTCGAAGTTCGCGCGCTTGGGCTCTTCGTCCTCCGTCACCAAGACTGTCCCCCCCTTCGCCTGTGGGACTTCGATGGGTACGATCTCTTCGGCCAAGAGTCCTTGCTCCTGAGCCCGCAATGCGCGCCGATAACTCTCGGCGGCATACTCATCTTGCTCCTCGCGGGAGATATTGAGCCGACGCGCACATAACTCTCCGGCGTTTCCCATGTGGAAGTCATTGTAGACGTCCCAAAGCCCGTCCTTGATCATGCTGTCCACGATCTCTCCATGTCCGAGCCGATAGCCCGTGCGCGCGCGCTCCAAAAGATACGGGGCATTACTCATGCTCTCCATTCCCCCGGCGACGATGATCTCCGCATCACCAAGAGCGATCGCTTGTTCAGCGAGCATCACGGCTTTCAACCCGGATCCGCAGACCTTGTTAATCGTCAGACACTCGACCTTGGTTGGCAATCCAGCGAAGAGCGCGGCCTGTCGCGCAGGCGCTTGCCCAACACCTGCCTGAAGCACATTCCCCATGATGACTTCGTCCACCAGGTCTGGCGCCACGCTGGCGCGATGCAACGCTTCGCGAATGGCTACGGCTCCGAGCCTTGGCGCCGATAGCCCGCTGAGCGCTCCCAGAAACGAGCCGATCGGTGTGCGCGCTGCTCCGACGATGACCACATCACGTCGTTGATTTCCCATAAGTCCTTCCTTCCTCCCTTCCGCATGTGCGAAAAGGCCGAGTTTTCTCTTGCGCGCTCCCAACGCGCAAGGGCTACGGGAAAACCCCCTCAATCTTAGCTCAGCTCTGGCCCTTCGTCGAGTAAGCCTATCGAGACGTCCCCACAACGCGCGTGAGCTTTACCATCGGATGCTCGCCTTATCGAAAATACGGCATTCGCCGCATTGACGGGAAGGAGAAAATAGGGCCAAATAGCCGTTGAGAGCCGCGGAGCTTACAGTGGGGAGGATGGGGGATGAGCATCGCACAAGAGGGGTGTCTCTTGCTGGGGAACGCGGGTCAGGGCCTCTGGGCACTGGTGCCCTTCCTTCTCCTTGCTGGGAGATCGTTCTTCAAGGAGGAATTGCTCCAACACCGTTCGGATTCAGAAACACAGAAAGAGGGGGAGCAGCCCACAGATCGCTCGCATGTCCATTATCAGGCGAACGAGTTGTTGCTCAGTGGTCTGGACGCCCTCATGAGTGATTTTCCCATTCCCGTTTGGATCGCCGAATGGCCGTCGGGGAGGATTCGTTCAATGAACCGCGCTTTACAAGAATTGCTCGGCCGACGGTTGGAGCCGCGTTCGACGCTTTTCAACTGCACGGACTTCTATGGCTTCTACCACCCGGACATCGGCATCTATCCTACCGAATGGTTCCCCTCCTTGCGGGCCGTCAAAAGCGGTGCGCCCGTCCTCGTTGAGGATCTGCGCGCTCTGACGCCCGAAGGCGAACGACGGCTGCTAATCGGGTGGGCAGCGCCTCTGCGCGGCTATGCGGGCGAGATCATCGGCGTCGTGACGGCTTTCTTCGACAAGACCGATGCCCATAAAAAAGAAGAGGCCTACGAAGCGCGCATTCAGGAGTTGACGCGCGAAGTGGAGAAGCTCAGGGGACGGCTCATGATAACGGAACGGAAGCTGATGCAAGCGCACCAGCTTTCGAACATCGGCCAGATGACCGCGATCCTCGCCCATGAGATTCGAAATCCCTTGGGCGCGATCGCTAACGCAGCAGAACTGTTGTTGCAACTCCGCCCCCACGCCGACGAGAACGAGCGCGAGCTCTTGCGGCTCATCTCTTCGGAAGCGCAGCGCTTGAACGATTTCACTCGACAGGTCCTGACCTACGCGCGCATGCCGGATCCGGAGCCCGTCCTCACCCCTATTCATGATGTGATCGAGCAAGCGCTCGATCTGCTTCAGAAAGACCCGCAGTTTAATCCGCGCATCCGCATCCGTAAGGAATTCTCCCCGTCCGTCACGTTGTGCTCCGTCGATCCCGACTTGATCAAGGAAGTCCTGTGGAACCTCCTGCTCAACGCGGTGCAAGCGATGCCCGAAGCGGGGGAGCTCGTCGTCACTACCGATCTCGGTGAGATTCCCCACCGTTCACACCAACGATTCGTGCGCATCGCCATCCGCGATTCCGGTGTAGGTATCGCTTCCGGCAATATGGAGAGGCTTTTCGACCCATTTTTCACGACGAAGCCTTTCGGAACTGGTCTCGGACTGGCTTCGGCGCGCCGTATCATCGAAGCGCACAACGGGGAGATCACCGTTCAAAACAGCCCGGGCAAAGGGACGACTGTGACGATCTTTCTCCCACTATGAGCTCGCCTCCAACCTCCTCGATGCCCACGCGCGTGGCGCCCCTTGGCCCTTTGGACGAGGGGGTGCGGATCCTGTTGATCACGCGGATACTCCCGGCGACCTTCTTCCTCACGGTCGCGCTGGCGCGCCTATTGAAGCTCCCGAATCTCTTCCCTCTTCCGCCGAGCGATGCTGGAGCGCTCGCTCGAGCGACCGCGCTCGCGCAGATCGCTTATCACCTCTCGGTCATCTTCTTCTTGCTGCTCATCACCGTGCTCTTCATCTCGCGCCCGCAACCGATCCGGAAGAGCGCAGGTGTGCGACCTCGCCTGATGGCTTTGTTCGGTTCTTTCCTCCTGACGTTCATCGCGGTTTTCCCGAATACCGAGCCGACGCTGCTCCAAACGATGGGCGCCACGATCTTGATGGTTTCCGGCAGCGCCATCACCATCGCGGCCCTCCTCGCGCTCGGACGCTCCTTCAGTATCTTCCCCGAGGCGCGGAGACTCGTTACGTGCGGTCCTTACGGCATTGTCCGGCATCCGATGTATCTCGGCGAGATCCTCGCCGGATTCGGCTTGATCTTGCAGGCATTCTCCGGGTTCGCGCTGTTGCTATTTGTCCTCTTCCTTTTCGCCCAACTCATGCGCATGCGGTATGAAGAGCAGATCCTGGAAAGTACGTTCCCAGAATATGCCGCATACAAACGCCGAACGGCACGCCTCATCCCGCGAATTTACTGATCCCTCTTGCCAAGCCCCCTAAGGGATCGGCTTGCGGGCTCGTGGATGCTGGCCCGAAGCGCCGTCTTCTTGAAGCTGCAGGCCTTCCCGTCTAAGATTTAGCTTCGTTCACGAAGATGATGGAGGCACGGGTTTGCGCTCTTTGTGGACGGCCTCTCGCTCAGGCCGAGGCGGAAACGCTTTGCCCGATCTGCCTGCAGCGTGAGGCGCAACCGCCTCATTCCCCCTCGGAACCTCTCCCCTGGGGACTCGCAGCCGCACTCGCGCTCTGGATCTTCTTCATCTTCGCGATCACGCTCCTTCCGGCCCTCGGGGTCTTCTTCTGGGCGACGGCGCGCGGCTATTCGCCAGCGGACTTGGACCGCCTGCATGGCCCGGAAGGAACGCTCGTCCAAGTCTCCATGCTCTTCTTCGCTCATCTGCTCACGCTATTGATCGGCTGGGTTGTCGTCACCCAAGGGCGACGCCGACCCTTCCTCCGGACGCTCGGTTGGGGCTGGCATCCACGATTTCGCTTTCGTCACGTCGTGCTGACGGTCGGAGGTCTCTATGGATTCATTTTCGCGCTCTCGCTGCTATTGCCTTCGCGGGAGACGGCCTTCGATCGCCTGCTGCAAATCTCACCCCATGTGCGCGTGGTCATCGCTCTTCTGGCCGTGGGGACGGCTCCCCTTGTGGAGGAATTGGTTTATCGTGGCGTCCTTTACCCGGCGCTCCAGGTTCGCCTGGGACGTCCGCGCGCCATCGCGTTCGTTACGATTCTGTTCGCTGTCGTGCATTATCCACAGTATAGCGCCAGCACGCTCATCTTGGTCGCCGTGACCGTGCTCAGCTTCGTCATCACGCTGATTCGAGCCTACACGGGACAACTGTTGCCATGCGTGGTCACGCACCTGATTTACAATGCCATCGGGGCCTTCCTGATCTTGAGCGGATATGCTTTTAACGAGTGACTCTCCATTCTTCTGCTGCGTGGGCATGATGGCGAGCCCGAACACGACATGATAAAATCCCCCAAAGAGGAGGAGACGGATGGGGACCCTGAGGCCAGAAGAACGCGAAGAGTTGCGAAAGCGTCTCGAAGAAGCGATGGGGACAGCCGCGGCCGAGATGTTGATTGATACGATCGAACGGCTCATCGCACGGGAAGCGGAGCGAGCGCTCTCTGAATCACTTCACGCTCTGCGCGAAGCCGTCGAGGGAGTCATTACACTTCTTGAGCGAACCCAGGGCGTTCTCGCTCAATTGACCGAGGCGCAAGCTCGAACGGAAGGACGCGTGGAGCAGTCGGAGATCGTCATCGAACGATTGGCTCACGCAGCGGAGCAGCTCGTGGGTATCATCGAGCAGCTCGCCCAAGCTCAAGCCCGCACCGAGGAGCGGGTCGCCCGATTGGAGGCCATCGTCGAGCAACTCGCTCAAGCTCAAGCCCGCACCGAAGAGCGCGTGGGACGATTGGAGACCGCCATCGAGCAGCTCGCCCAAGCTCAAGTCCGAACTGAAGAGCGGGTCGCCCGATTGGAGGCCATCGTCAAGCAACTCGCCCAAGCTCAAGCCCGCACCGAAGAGCGCGTGGGACGATTGGAGGCCATTGTACAGGAGTTAGCTCAAGCGCAAGCGCGGGCGGAAGAACGGATGGGGCGATTGGAAGCCATCGTTCAACAGTTGGCTGAGGCTCAAGCACGCACCGAAGAACGCGTAGGACGGCTGGAAGAGCTCACGGCGGAATTGGCGCGGGGACAGGCTGAGTTGCGGGAAGCGATGAAAGCGCTTGCCGAAGAGCAAGCCCGTATGCAAAAGGAACTGCGGCATCTGGCCAAGCAAGTCGGAGGATTGAGCGAGACACTCGGAGCAGACCTCGAAGACCTTGCTTATATTGTCTTGCACGACGTCCTGAAGCGCGAGTTCGGATGGGACGTAGGGCCCTTGGAGCGTACATGGCAGCGGTGGAACGATCGGGTGGAGGAGATCAACGTCTTCGGCCGGGCGACGGATCCGGCGCGTCCGGGCCGAGTGATCTGGATCGTGGGCGAAGCCAAATACAACCTCACGATCCGCGAGGTCGAGCGGTTCGCGAAGCTGGTGGAACGAGCCAGGAAGCATCTCATTGGTGAGATCTTCCCCGTCTGCTTCTGCCGGCGCGCTCGTCCGGAAGTGCAGGAGCATGCGCGTAAGCTGGGATTACGCCTGGTCTTCTCCTACGGACGCATGATCTGATTCCATTTCAGCTTCGGGAGCCGTATGATGAACCGATCGCCGAGGGAACTCGCGTATCGGTATGATGTGTACATCGCCCCGATCTGGCGCGAGCCCTTCGATGAGATGGTCGAGAAGCACGTCCCCCTTCCGACGAAAGGGACGATACTCGAAGTCAACAGTGGAACGGGAGGCTTGGCGCTCGATTTAGCATCTCGGATCGGGATGAGGGGAGAAGTCGTCGCGACCGAGCGCAACGCCATCATGGTGGAGATCGCGCGCGCGAAGGCGGCGATCAAGCGACTGCAGAACCTCACGTTCCTGGAGAAAGATCCCACGAACCTCGGGCTTGAGGCGGAGTCTTACGGATTGGTCATCGGCGATGCTACGCTGCTTCCTCCCCCATACATCGCGCCGATGGTGTCCGAAATGGCGCGCGTCGCCGAATATCAAGCGACAGTTGCTCTGAAGTTGATCACGCGAGGCAGCTTCGACGAGTGCTACTCGATCCTCTGGGAAGCGCTCCATCGTTGTGGGCTCGATGAATATGCGGCGCACGTCGAAGCGCTCAGCACACGATGGCCGACAGTGACGGAGGTTCAGGAGATCTTCGCTCGTTGTGGGCTTCGCTATCCGCATTGTTTCGTCGAGCGCGAGGAGTTCCTGTTCGAGACGGCCACGGATTTCTTTGAGTCGCCGCTCATCGAGGATTACTTCCTCCCGCAGTGGCTCACCTTCCTACCTGACGCGATCACACGCCAACGCGTTCAGCGCCAGATGGCGCGGATCATTGAGCGCGAGCGGCATCGTGCCGAATTTAATTTCTCCGTCAAGGCGACGCTCGCCCTCGGTCGAAAGGGATGAGATCGGTGGTCTCAAAAAGCGAGCACTTTTCGCCAAAGGAGTGCCTATGAAACTCTCGGAGTTCGATTACACCTTGCCCGAAGAGCTGATCGCGCAGGAGCCGCTTCCGGAGCGCGATCACTCGCGCCTGCTCGTCCTGGATCGGAGGACGGGAGCCTATTGGGACAGATACTTCTATCAGTTCCCGGAGGAAGTCGCCCCAGGGAGCGTCCTGGTCCTGAACAACACGCGCGTCTTCCCGGCGCGCCTTTTCGGAAAGCGAAAGGGCTTCACGGGCCATGTCGAGGTGCTGCTCCTGAGACGACGTGAGAAGACGCGGTGGGAAGCCTTGATCAAGCCGGGGCGCGTCGCCCGACCGGGGACCGAGTTGGTGTTCGACGAAGGTCGCTTGGAAGCGCGTATCCTCGCTGTTGAAGCGGAGGGGAAGCGCCTCCTCGAATTCCTCTGCCCCGAGCAGGAGTTGGACGCGTGGATTGACCGCATTGGTGTCGCGCCGCTGCCCCCATACATCAAACGATCGGATCCGACCTCGTTCGCGCGGGATCTGCTCCGCTACCAAACCATCTACGCGAAACATCGTGGATCGGTCGCCGCACCAACGGCGGGATTCCACTTCACGGAGCGCGTCTTCGCGGCCCTTCGGGAGCGCGGCGTTCAGATCGTCGAGCTGACGCTTCATGTTGGCTACGGGACGTTCAAGCCAGTGCGCGTGGAAGAAATCGAAAAGCATCGCATGGAGGGCGAAGAGTTCTTCATCCCTCCGGAGACGGCCGAAGCCATCAATGAAGCGCGACGGAGCGGACGCCCAGTCATCGCCGTGGGAACGACAAGTGTCCGAGCGTTGGAATCCGCTGCCGATTCGGAAGGTTTCGTACGCGCGGGAGCCGGGTGGACGGAGTTGTTCATCTACCCGGGTTATCGCTTCAAGGTCGTGGATGGCTTGGTGACGAATTTCCATCTGCCGCGCTCGACCTTGCTCATGCTCGTGTGCGCTTTTGCCGGCCGCGAGAATGTCCTGCGTGCCTATGAGCATGCCGTCGCCATGCGCTACCGATTCTACAGCTACGGCGACGCTATGTTCATTCGTTGATGCTTGCTCCATCTCGATCCGAAGCGTATGATTGTCTCCGCGTGGTGGAACGGCCACGCGAAGATCTTCGTCCGATCGCGCGGATGGGCCGGAAGGGAGAGACGAGATGGTGTGCGAGGTCTCCATTCGACCGATGACGATTCGCGATCTCGATCAGTGTTGGGAGCTCGATCAACGCTGTTTTGCTGATGGAGAGGCGTATGATCGTGACACGCTTCACTATCTCCTGACCAATCCCCTGGTCATCGCGCGAAAGACCGAATTGCCCGATGGGCGCATGGTCGGCTTCGTCATCGGGAGCATCGAGTCCGGTGGCGTCGGTCACGTGATCGCGCTCGGTGTCGATCCGCAGTGGCGACGGCGTGGCTTCGGACGTTTACTCATGGAAGCCATCGAGGACGCCTTTTGCGAGCATGGGGCGACGATCGCTCGATTGGAAGTCCGTGCGGACAATTATGCCGCCCAAGCCTTGTACAAGAAGTTGGGCTACACGGTCACCCAACGGCTGCCGCGCTACTACACCAATGGGGAGGACGCGCTTCTGATGACGAAACCGCTTCCCGTTTCCCTCTACGACGAATGGATGTGATCCTTTAGACCCTCCTACAAGCGTCATTCGCAAAACGATTCGAGCATGGCACCGATATATCCTCAGGCAGTTCACCCTTGAAGGGTTGATGATCGTCTTCAGCGATGGAATGTTCGGCGCGCTCGTGGCCGTCGCGCTCATTCGCGGGATCGGCACGCTGCCGCTTCTCGGCCCACTGTTTGAGGATCCATCGGGTCAGGGAGATATTCAGCTCGGGCTGTCGCTTCCGATGCTCGCCGCGACGCTGCTGATCCTCAGTGGCGTGGGTCTGATCGCCGAGCTCATTCCAGCTCTCCGAGCCGCTCGTTTGGATCCGGTCGAGGCCCTGCGCCGAGAGCGATGACACTCACCGCAAGTGCGCGCCCTCTTCGAACCGATGGCCCGTTCGATGGATGAAGACATCTTCCAAGGTTGGCCGCCGCACCATGAGCGAGACGATGCGTCCGGGAAACGCCTCAACCAAGCGCGCGAGGAATTCATGTCCGCGCTCGTGACGAAAACAAAGCTTGCCATCCACGAGCGTCGCTTCGATCCCCCATCGGGCCCGAATCTCCGCGCACAAAGATTCGAGTTCGCGCCCCTCGACGAAGATCACATCGCCCCCGATCTCCGCCTTCAAGGTCTCCGGATCCTCAAGCGCCACCAACCGTCCCCGATCCAAAATGGCTACCCGATCGCACTGCTCCCCCTCCTCCAGATAATGCGTCGTGAAGACGATAGTGAGCGATCGCTGCTCGCGAAGGGTCCGCAGATACGACCACAGCTCCAGACGCGCGCGCACATCGAGCCCAGCCGTCGGCTCATCCAGAAGCAAAAGTGGGGGTTCATGCAGAAGCGCCTTCGCGATCTCCACGCGGCGTCGCAACCCTCCCGAGAGCCGCTCCACAGGTTCATCCGCCCGATCCCGAAGATCGAAACGTTCGAGCAACGCCTCGATCCGCCGGCGCAAGTTCGCCCCCCAAAGGTCGTAGAGATGTCCCTGGTGGCGCAGGTTCTCTCGCACCGTGAGCTTCCCATCCACGCTCGGCGATTGGAAGACGATGCCCAAGTGCCGTCGCACGCGCTCCGGGTGCGCCAGGGCGTCGTCCCCGAATAGGCGGACGCACCCCGAGGTCGGTCTCATCAGAGTCGCCAGGATTCGAAAGAGCGTCGTCTTCCCCCCACCGTTGGGTCCGAGCAAGGCGAAGATCTCCCCCTCACATACCTGCAGCGTCACATCGTCTAAGGCAATGCGCGCTCCGTACTGATGTGTGAGGTGCTCGACGACAAGAATAGGTTCCGTCATCTCGCTGTCCTCAAGAGGCACGAGGTCACTTCGATGACCGCACGGCGACGGGAGGGCGCTCCATGATCATCCGTCGGGCTTTCTCCAGAATCTCTCGCTCGCCTTTGTATGTGGCGCGCGCAATGGCTTCTTCCAGAGGAAACCATCGCGCATCTTCCACTTCCCAATCATGCCGCTGCACATCCCCTTCGAGATACCGCATGAGATAGAAATGGACCGTCTTGAAGAACCGAACGGGTTCTTCCCCCTCTCGACCGACGTACCAATAATTGATCTGACCCAGCTTCCCGACGATCTCGCCGCGCACACCGGTTTCCTCTCGCACTTCGCGAAGTGCTGCCTCTTGCACCCCCTCTCCGCGTTCCACCAATCCCTTAGGTAAGCACCAGACCTTCCCATGGTCCCGCGCGATCAGGATGACTTCCGGACGCGACTGGGTCCAGCGATAGACGACCCCTCCGGCCGAGACTTGACGAAGCGTCCTCACGCCCTTTCCTCAAAAGATCACTTCCGTCTCAAGGCGTCCCCGTCCCTCGGTCGCCTGCTTGAAGAACAGTTCGAAGGTGCGACGAAAAAGCTCGACTTTGTTCAAATCAATGGCCGTCACCGGAAATCCCTCTGGGACGATGAGGATGAACGCCGCGCGAAAGACCTTCGGCGCTTCCACATAGGCCGGCCGTCGCGGGCCTTCAACCCGCAGAATATCGGTGAGCGTGATCGTGCGGGCCGAACCCCTTACGACCACTTCGAGTTCGGGCGGGCTTCCCCGCGTGCGTCCTTCCGTCTCCGTCGGGTTCTCGATCAAGAAGAAGGGAGGGACCTCCTCCGGCGGGCGAAGCCCCATCAGGTATTGATCGAGGGGGCTGTATCGCTCGTTCGCCGCCACGGAGCGGAAGCGGTTCCCCGAAAGGATCTCCCAATCATGCCCGTCCAGTTCCGACGCATCCGTGTCGAGGAAGAAACTCCAGGTGAACCTCTCCGTTCCAGCAAGCAGAGCATCGCTGGACACGCCGCCGTCATCGAAGCGCACATATGCTCCCCAGGCATGTCCGACCATCTGGGCGAGGATGTCCATGGCCGATTTCGTGCCGAGAAATTCCTCCAACGGATCCGCCGGATAGGATCGCAGCAGGTCCATATTCACAACCAGTCGCAATCGGCCCGCACTGCCGAACGTCGCTGCGTCGTCGAAGATGGGGAGCCCAAGCCCCTCGATCTCATTCTTCACCCACGCGGCGACGGGAAGCGTGAAGGCTCCTCTTTGGACGACGCGTCCGGTGATCGTCAAACGTTCGAAGGTGCTCGCTCCATAGATGATCAAGAGATCGAACGCATCGGGATGCCGGGTGAAGAAGCGCCGCGCGACCTCTCGGAGCAGGAGTCCCGCGCGGAACAGCTCGCCGATCGGCAGGTCGCCCTGACGCCATGGTGGACGAAAGGACGTCGGCCGCAGAGGATCCGCCGAGATGTCCGCGGTGAACTTCACGCGCCAGAATGCTTGGCGATTGCCCGACGAAATCCCCACAAGCCCTCTCACCGACTCGACGCCGTTGTAGCTGAACAGAATTCGTCCATCGCGAAAGAGCGCCACTTGGAACGTGTTTCGTGGAAGGAGCGCCTCGGCGATCTCCACTTCTGGTACTTCCGGCACATCGCGCCATGTGATAACGACGCGGTCGAACTCCTCCCAGATGAGAACGGTGCCCCTAGAAGGGGCGAGATCCAGCCAAAGTGGAGCAATCCGCGGCTGCTTCGTCACGAACTCCAATTCGGTTGGCGTCGGATCGGGATCGGGACTCCCGAAGGTCAGGTTCCCATTGGCATTGAGGAAGACGCTTGTGAAGGTCTGACCGTAAAAAGAGAAGGCGAAGGGTAGCGATCGCTCGAGAAATCCCTCGTCCTCAATCCGAACCCGCTCCCCCTCAAGGATAAAGGCCAAGGGGACGAAAGAGACGTCGTAGCCGAGAAACCGTCGCCTCGTGTCGAAAACGGGGGTGAACTGAAGGCTCCGGCGATCCAGATCGAATTCATGAAAGACTTCACGATCGGCCGTCATGACTGAGATCTGGCCGACGATCTCGACCAAGCTCCTTGAGGCAGTGGCGCGCGAAACATCGAGCGCGCGGATCTCCGGCGCAGGGGTCTTGAAGAAGACGTCCCACGCGGGATGGTCAAAGACTTCGATGACGCCCTCAGTATGCGTCAGCAGCAACCGACGCGGTTGTCGAGGATCAATGGTCAGCCCGCGGAAGATGTGGTGCGCCGAGAGCCCAGTGAGTTCGCGCCAGAATTGGCCTCCGGTCGCGCTCTTATAAAGAGCGTTCTCGACGCGCGCTGAATCGAGGCGGCGCCGGATAAGCGCGTAGACGATTTCGGGATCTTCTGGGTTGATGGCGAGAAGCGGTGGCAACGTGGGATAGGCGGACCGCCAGGACAAGCCCACGTTCACAGGATGCCATGTCTCTCCCCCATCGGTCGTCTTGTAGACGCCGTGCGCTTCGCTCCCGAGATACGCGGTGCGCGAATCGCTCGGATGGACGACCAATTGCCGCACGGGAGTATACGGTGCCGCGCCGATGGCTGGAGGCAGCCCCACGCTCGCCGACTTCCAGCTTCTCCCTCCATCGTCGCTGCGATACACGCCGTGTCGCACCGTCCCGATGTAGATCACCTCGGGATGTGACGGTGCTACCTCAATCGCTATGGGAACGAGCCCATCGGGCAAAGCCGAGATGCGTTGCCAGCGCCGCCCTCCGTCATCGCTCACCAAGAGCCCTCGCCGAGTCCCGGCGAAAAGGCGTCCTTGACTCTCCGCTATGGAGAACGTTTCCTCCCACAGCAACCGTTCAGCGCGTCGGCCCACCATGGCGATGCGGAAGAGCCCGTCGCTAGTTGCAACCCATGCTCCCTCGCTCGCTCGCTTGCGCAGCGCATGAAGGCGCCGTCGACCGTTCCCTAGAGATACCCCCTTCCATGTCTGCCCACGATCATCGCTCACCAACACCGCGCGATCCGTCAGGAGCCACAGCTCTTCAGTTCGCTCACCGCGGACGCTCCAACGCCACGGCATTCCTGCGATGAAGACCAGAAGAAGGCCAAGCACCCTCTGACGCGAATCCCCCTTCATGACGCGATCACCTCCCGGCGCACGGTCCATCGTTCGATGAGTCGTTCGTTCACTGCGAAACCGATCCCGGCTTCCATTGGCGCTCGAATCGTCCCTCGCGGCGTGACTTCGACCTCAGGTTCGATAATGTCCTGCTCCCAATAGCGCCGGCTCGCCGAGACATCGCCCGGCAGAGAAAAACCTTCCAAAGTCGAGAGCGCAATGTTGTGCGCTCGCCCGACGCCCGACTCCAACATCCCGCCGCACCAGAGAGGTATGCCCTGCGCGGAGCAGAGATCGTGCAGGCGTCGCGCTTCGGTATACCCCCCAACGCGCCCGAGCTTGACGTTGATGATCCGACATGCCCCGATCGCCAGCGCCTTCCGGGCTTTCTCGGCACTCGTGATCGATTCGTCCAAGCAGATGGGAGTGCGCATCCGCCGCTGCAGCTCCGCATGGTCCAAGAGATCATCGTGAGCCAGCGGCTGCTCGAGCATCATCAGGTTGAAGTCATCGAGCGCGCGGAGCACCTCCGCGTTCTCGAGCGTGTAGGCCGCATTGGCATCCGCCATAAGCGGGATATCGGGGAAAGCCGCGCGCACAGCTCCCACGATCTCTCGCTCCAGGCCCGGTTTGATCTTCACCTTGATCCGCCGATAGCCAGCCGCTAGCTCTCGTTCAACCGCTTTCACCAAATCCGAGAGCGAAGGCTGAATGCCAATGGAGACGCCGCATTCGATCTCCGCGCGCGTGCCGCCGAGGAGTTGCCACAGCGGTTTTCCTTCTCGTCGCGCTTGTAGGTCCCAACACGCGGCCTCCAATGCCCCCTTGGCCATATTATGCCCGCGAACGGCGCGGAAGAACGCGGGAACTTCGTCAACCGTTGCGAACTCGCGTCTCAGCAACATTGGGATGAGAAAATCGCGCATCACCAACCACGCGCCATCCACGAATTCGTGATTGTAAAATGGCTCTTCGGAAGCCGTGCACTCGCCCCACCCTTGCTCTCCTTCGGTATCGAAGATGCGAACGAGCAAGATACGCCGCCAGTCGGTGCGCCCGAAACTCGTCTCGAACGGAGCGCGAAGTCGCATGCGGATCTCCCGAAGCTCGACGCGCTGAATCCTCATCTTCGCCTCTCAAAGAGAGCGCCGTCTAAAATCCCGCCCTCGGCCGCGAGACGGAATAGACGCTGGGAATCGCCGGGCCGACGATCTCCGGTGGAACAGGCGTCGCCGGTGCGGGAACATTTCCCGCCAATGTGCTCGGCGCCAATGGGACGATCAACGAAGTCGCCGAGAGCGGTCGAAAGATCGGACCCTCGATCACGCGCAGCCTCTGGGGCACTGGGCTCAGCGCGCGCATGAAATCGAGAACTGAAGCCTCCCCTTCGACCTCCACGGCCGTGACGGCGCGGCACCGATTCACAGGCTCTATGATGATGCCCGCGCGCCGCAAGAGTCGCACGAGATCGGCTTCGCAAACGGGGGCCAATGGAGTCCATCCATACTCCGGGCGCGCATTCCACCGCTCCAACTCGGCGAGCGCCGCCGCTAACGTCCATCCTTGGGCAGGAGCAGCGAGTCCGGAGATTTTCACCAAGAGCATGGCGAGCATCGCCTGCGTCGGCAGATCGCGCCGCTCGAAAAGGAGCGCGTGTGCGCGCGCGTGATCAACCGGAAGCTCGCCGATCTCCGGCATCACTCGCACGATGGAGGAGACCGGCCAACCCGCTCGCGAGAGGACATCCCACATCTTGCGCTCGCTCATCCATTCGTCGGGCTCCCATCCTTCGGCCGGCGCAAGCCCTCGCGCGCGCAGCCAAGCGACCGCTTCTTCGACCGTGAAGAGCCGATCGGGCGCCAGTGCGCGCGCGAGCATTTGCGCGAATCGTCCTTGAGTGACGGGCATCCCGTCGCGAAAGATCGCGCGCACGCGCGCGCGTGTGACAGCCCCTTGCCCCGATTGCGCCGCCGGATGCTGAGCGAAGCGCGTCCCGCGAAGCATTTGCATCAGATCGTCTTCGCGCAAGGGGGCCGCAAGCCGCCATCCTCCTTCGGGACGATGCCCCAAGCGTTCCAACTCGCGCGCCGCCCGTGCGGCTGTCCACCCCTCGGGTGGCTCGGCCAGACCTAAGGCCCACGCCAATTGAAGCGCGAATTCGCCTTGCGAGATCCCCCCGCAACATTCATCCTCTGCGAGAACGGGCTGCAGATCGCCTTGAGGCCCAAGTGGCGGCCTCGTCTCTGAAGGTCGAATCACGACGGTCGAGAGAACGACCACCGATGCGAAAATGCTGCTGAGTAATGCCGTCACGATGGAAGCACTCATCTCTCACCCCCCTGCGCGCCATTTTCGCCGAACGGCCCAGATCCTCTCCACCCCTTGACGCCACGCTGGCTTCCTCAATTCCCCTTCTTCGCGCGGATGATACTCGTAGCGGGAATAGTAGCGCTCGTATCGGCTCTCCTCTGGGCGAATGGCGTTGAAGATCACGCCCCAGATGTGGACGCCCGCCCGCGTGAGCCGCTGCATGGCTCGCCGTACGACCTTTCGATCCGTGTGATTGAACCGAACGACGAAAAGGACCCCATCCACGACGGAGGCGATCACCATAGGATCGCTCACCGCGGTGAGCGGTGGGGAATCAATGACGATCCACTCGAATTGCGCCTTAAGTCCCCGGACCAACTCTTGCAAGATCGTCCGATCGAGCAATAGGAACGGGTTTTGCGGAGGACGACCGACAGGGATGACATACAGGTTCGGCACATCGGTCTCGCAGATAAGCGCCGATAGTTCGGCTTCGCCCGTCAGATAAGCTACGATCCCATTGTCCTCCGGAGGCGAAGGCGGAAAAGTTCGTCGCACGCGCTTCTGCAACGCGCGTTCGACCGCTTCCCGTAAGGCATCTATGTCGAATGGCTTTGTGAGATAATCGGCAGCCCCCTGACGAACGGCCTCGATGGCCGTCTCCAAGCACGCGTGTCCCGTGATCATCACGACTTCCGTCTGCGGGCTCAATCCCTTGATGCGTTCCAGCAGCTCGGTGCCATCCATCCCCGGCAACTTGATGTCCACGATGGCAACCGCGACCTCATTGTCGCGAACTTTCGCCAGCGCTTCCTCTCCATCTTTCGCCATCAAAAGCGGGCCGAGCGTCCATCCATTTCCGATCCCGCGACGCTGAAGGAGCACAAGTCCTTCTGCGAGAAGCTGCCGCATCGCCGGCTCATCATCAACGATCAAGACGGCCCCAAGCTGGGGTCCCCGACGCTTGAGTCCGGGGAACCGACGATGCACATCCGGACGACGCAGGTCCAAATCCACAAGGACCGTGCGCGCGCCAAGCGCCGCTGCCGTTCGCGCCAATTCGCACGCGACCGCCGTCTTGCCCTCCTCCATCGCCGAGCTGGTGATCAAAATCGCAGGCGCTGAGAGCCCGCGATGGAAAAGCTTGAGATTCGTCCATAACTCATGAAAGGCCTCGCGCCAAGCGAATTCCTCCGTGCGGGCGGAATGGGGGATCTCTCCGAGCACGGGCCGTTCCAGAAGCCGCTCGATCTCCTCCGAATCTCGAATCGTGGGATCCATGAAGTCCTTGGCGAGCACAATCCCCACGCCGAGCACGAGTCCGCCGAGCAGCCCCAACAGCAAGACGCGCGGGCTTTGACGATTGAGCGGGACTCGCGGCGGTATGGCGCGATCCACGAGGGCGATGTTATTGCGAAGGAGCTGTCCCCCTAACTCGACGCGGTTCAACGTCTGCTTCAGCTCACGCGCGATTTCCGAAGTGATCGCTTGCTGTAGGATTTGATCGAGGAACCGTGGGTCGGTGCTGGCACTTTGCACGCGCCGTTGCTCGAGATCGCGCGCGCGTCGGGCCTCTGCCTCTTTTTGACGGGCTACCTCCAACTCGTTTCGGAGTGCTTCCAAAGCGGCATCAGTCGCTCGCGCGATCTGCTCCTCTAACGCGCTCAACTGCGCGCGGAGCTGAACGACGCGCGGGTTCCGTTCCAGGAATCCTCTTCGCTCCAATTCGCGCAGCTCCCGCTCTAGTGCTGCCTTTCGCTCCAGAAGTCCGCTGAGTTCGTTCGGACCGGAGAGCAAAGCGGCGATACGTTGAGGAGTCTCCCGCGCCGCCAAGGCCTGCTGATATCGCGCTTCAGCTTGCTGTCGCTCCCGCTGCGCCTCTGAGAGAATCCGCGTCGCCGCCTCTAGGGCACTGGTATCGACTTTCCCTCCGGTCGCCTCGGTCGGGACAAGGCCGAACTCCCAAGCGACCTGTTGCAATCGCTCGATCACTTGCGCCTGGTTCGCTTCCGCTCGCTCGAGCAGAGCTTTCAAGGCGGCGATCGTCTCCTGAAAGCTCTTCTTCCGCTCCTCGAGATTGGCCTCAATGTATGTTTCAGCGATTGTGTTCGCCCACAAGGCCGCCTCCTCCGGCGATTCACGCGTCACGGCGATGGCGATGATCCGCGTGTTCTCCACCTGGCGTGGCGTGACCGAAGCTTGAAGCTCCGCCGCTAGCTCCTCTCGCCGCCGCCCTTGATACTGCGGCAACCGCGCGAGCGCATCGGCGGCGCGCAGCGCTAGCGTATTGCCGGAGAGAATGCGAAGCTGCGTCTGAAAGTAGTACTCGTAGTCGAAGTAGCTATTGTACTGTGGGGCCATCAGAGCTTGCGTAGGGTCAACCGGCGCCGGAGGAAGTTCGACCGATACCGTTGCCTGCGCTTGATAGAGCGGCGTCCGCAAAAATCCCGAGAGGAAGGCGAGACCAAGACACAGCAGGGCCGATGCCAGAATCGTCCACTTGCCTCGACGAAGGAGGTCGAGATAATAGCGATAATCTACGCTCTCGCCGAGCTTCTCCATTCCCGACACAGGGGGAATTGTATCAACGCCCCCAGGTGCAGGCAATCCCCCCTCGCTTGCTCATGACTCGTCCCTTCGGATACGATTATCCTCGGCTATGACGGAAAAGCGACATCCGCTCGATCCGATCTTCAAGCCGCGCTCCATCGCCGTCATCGGCGCTTCCCGAAAGAAGGGATCCATCGGATGGGAGATCCTCCACAATATTGTCGAGTACGAGTTCAACGGCAAGGTCTTTCCCGTGAACCCCCACGCCGAGGTCATTCACTCCATCAAATGCTTCCCCAGCGTTCTCGACATCCCGGATCCGGTGGACTTGGCGATCATCGTCGTCCCGAAAGAGGAGGTCCTTCGGGTCGTAGAGGAATGTGGGCGGAAGGGCGTGCGCGGCTTGGTCGTCATCACGGCCGGTTTCAAAGAGACCGGTCCCATAGGGTTCGAACGCGAGCAGAAGCTCGTCGAGAAGATCCGACAGTATGGCATGCGCATGATCGGTCCAAACTGCATGGGGATCATCAACACAGATCCGACCGTGCGATTGAACGCGACTTTTGCGCCGACGCGTCCTCTGCCTGGACGCATCGGATTCACGTCGCAATCGGGTGCCCTCGGGGCAGCTATCCTGAATGTGGCGGAACGTCTTGGTCTCGGCTTCTCTATGTTCGTCTCGATGGGCAATAAGGCCGATGTCTCCGGCAATGACCTACTCGAGTATTGGGAGGACGACCCCCACACGGACGTCATCCTCATGTACTTGGAGTCCTTCGGAAATCCCCGAAAGTTCACGCAACTGGCACGACGCGTGACGAAGAAGAAACCGATCATCGCCGTGAAAGCGGGACGTACGGCCGCTGGCGCGCGCGCGGCTTCTTCCCATACCGGGGCTCTCGCTGGGCTCGACATCGCGACCGAGGCGTTGCTTGAACAATGTGGGGTACTGCGCGCGCTCTCGATCGAAGATCTGTTCGACCTGGCGATGGCCTTCGTCCATTGCCCGATCCCGAGCGGGAACCGCGTGGCCATCCTCACCAATGCCGGGGGCCCGGCCATCATGGCGACGGACGCATGCGTCAACTTCGGCTTGAAGATCGCCGAGCTGGCGCCACGCACCCGTGCGCAATTGCGCGCGCGCTTGCCCGAAGAATGCACGGTCGAGAACCCCGTTGATCTCATCGCGAGCGCCGATGCGACGACCTATCGCTTCGCCCTCGATCTCCTGCTCGCGGACGAGAACGTGGACGCCGCGATCGTCATCTTCGTCCCCCCGATCATGGTGAATCCACACGAAATCGCCGACGCAATCGCCGACGTCACGGCCCAACATGAGAAACCGGTGCTCGGCGTCTTCATGGCGCCGGAGGACTTCTTCCGCCAGATGCACCAACGTCCGAGCCGCACCTTCCCCATCTATCAGTTCCCGGAATCCGCCGCCCGCGCGCTCTCAGCCTTAGTCGCGTACCGAGAGCGTCGCGATCGGGAGGACGGAGAGATCCGCACCTTCGAGGTCGGACGGGAGATCGTCGAGCATATCTTCGCAACCGTTCGCCGAGAAGGACGAACGGAGTTGAACTCCGCCGAAGCGCTCACTGTCTTGGACGCCTACGGCGTGCCCGTCTGCCGCTTCGGCTTTGCGCGCACGCTGAAAGATGCGCTGACCGCCGCTCACGAGATCGGATACCCGGTCGTTCTGAAAGTCCTCGCCCGCACCCTGACGCACAAGTCGGAGATCGGTGGCGTCATCGTGGACGTGCGCACGGACGAGGAGCTCATTCGTAGCTTCCAAACACTCATGGAACGCGTCGAGCGCCATGGGTTGAACGAGGCGCTTTATGGAGTGCTCGTCCAAGAGATGATCCGCGGCGGTCGCGAGGTCATCCTGGGCGTCCTCCAAGATCCCCAGTTCGGGCCGCTGATCATGTTCGGACTCGGAGGCATCTACGTGGAATCTTTGGCCGATGTCGTCTTCCGCGTCTGGCCGATTACCGATCGCGATGCCCGTGAGATGATCCGCTCGATTCGCAGTTTCCCCATCCTTAAAGGGACCAGAGGGGAATCCCCCGTGGATTTCCTCGCACTGGAAGAAGCCCTGATGCGCCTCTCGCAATTAGCCGGGGACTTTCCCGAGATCGCGGAACTAGACGTGAATCCCTTCCTCGCGTCCTCCGTCCCAGGGGCCAGCAAGGCTGTGGATGCTCGCATCCGGCTGAAATAGGATCCTGGCCCACAACGAAAAAACGGGGACAGGGCTCTTCTCCTGAGAGCCCCGCCCCCGTTAGCCCTTCCGCCTCAGTACTCCATCTCGGCCGGAGCCGGAGCCCGCTCCTTCTTCTTCTCCGGGATCTCGGAGACGAGCGCCTCAGTCGTCAGAAGCAAGCCGGCAATGGACGCCGCATTCTGCAGGGCGATGCGGGAGACCATCGCCGGATCAATGACCCCAGCCTTCACCAAGTCCTCGAACTGCTCCGTTTGCGCGTTGAAGCCGAAGTTCTCATCCTTAGCCGACTTCACGCGCTCAACGACGATGGAACCTTCCCACCCGGCGTTTTGCGCGATCCAGCGCAGCGGCTCCTCCAACGCCCGACGCAAGATGTTCACGCCCGCATTCTCGTCCGGATCATCGAGCTTGAAGTCCTCCAGAGCGCGCAGGGCGCGGATGTACGCCACGCCACCGCCAGGAACGATTCCCTCCTCAACAGCCGCCTTCGTCGCGTGCATGGCATCTTCCACGCGCGCCTTCTTCTCCTTCAGCTCCGTCTCCGTCGCAGCGCCGACCTTGATCACCGCTACCCCACCGACGAGTTTGGCCAGTCGTTCCTGGAGCTTCTCGCGATCGTAATCCGAAGTCGTCTCCTCGATCTGGGCTCGAATCTGACGGACGCGCGCCTCGATCTCCGAGGGCTTGCCCGCGCCTTCGACAATCGTCGTGTTATCCTTGTCCACGACGATCTTCTTGGCCCGACCGAGGTCCTCCAAGCGGACGTTTTCCAGCTTGATGCCAAGGTCTTCAGTGATCGCCTTGCCCCCAGTCAGGATCGCAATGTCCTGAAGCATGGCCTTGCGCCGATCGCCAAACCCGGGCGCTTTCACCGCACACACTTGTAGCGTCCCGCGCAGCTTGTTCACCACGAGCGTCGCTAACGCCTCGCCCTCAACATCCTCAGCGATGATGAGCAACGGCTTGCCGCTTTTGGCGATCTGCTCCAAAAGCGGAAGCAGGTCCTTCATCGAGCTGATCTTCTTCTCGTGGATGAGAATGTACGCGTCCTCCAGCACGCACTCCATGCGCTCGGGATCCGTCACGAAATACGGCGACAAATACCCGCGGTCAAACTGCATGCCTTCGACGACCTCCAGCTCCGTTTGCATCGTCTTGGACTCCTCGACCGTGATCACGCCGTCCTTGCCAACTTTCTTCATCGCCTCGGCAATCAAATTCCCGATCATCGTATCGCCATTGGCTGAGATCGTCCCGACATGCGCGATCATGTCGCCTTTGACAGGCCTGGCCATCCGCTTGATCTCCTCCACGACCCGTTCGACCGCCTTATCGATTCCCCGCTTGAGCGCCATCGGATTCGCTCCCGCCGCCACCATCTTCACTCCTTCGCGGAAGATTGCCTGCGCTAGCAATGTCGCCGTCGTCGTCCCATCACCCGCCACATCCGAGGTCTTCGACGCGACCTCCCGCACCATCTGCGCGCCCATGTTCTCCAGCTTGTCCTCCAACTCAATCTCCTTCGCCACGGTCACCCCGTCCTTGGTGATGACCGGAGAACCAAACTTCTTCTCCAGAACGACATTGCGACCCTTCGGGCCAAGCGTCACCTTCACGGCGTCCGCCAATTTGTTGACCCCGCGAAGAATAGCTTGTCGCGACTCTTCACCCGTGACGATCATCTTCGCCGCCATATCCCATTCACCTCCTCCTCAAAAGTTTTTCATTTGCTGGCCGACTTGGCCTTCGAGGCCGTTTCGATCACCGCGAGGATCTCATCCTCGCGCATGATCAGGTACTCCTCGTCATCAATTCGAACTTCGGTCCCGGCATATTTGCCGAAAAGCACCCGATCTCCGACCTTCACATCAAGGGGAATCTTCGTGCCATTCTCTAGAATCTTCCCATTCCCAACAGCGACGACTTCCCCTTGCTGGGGCTTCTCCTTCGCCGTGTCCGGGATGATAATCCCTCCGCGGACTTGCTCCTCCTCTTCCAACCGTTTCACCACCACACGATCGTGCAAGGGACGAATATTCAAAGCCATACCCACCTCCTGCATTAAAGTTTTCGCACCTTTCAAACTTGATTCAGTTGAGATTATATAATCTGCGTGTCTTACTGTCAAGATGCGCCCATCGTCATCCCTCGTATAAGCTCGATTCCCGTGTCAAGGTTTGTTAAATATAATTTACTATGGCTTGATTAAATTTTACATCTTGACTTTCTGAGAAAGTATGATATACTATGGGTGCAGTTTGAAAAAATGAAACGAAGGAGGAGAGCGCATGAGAGGAGAGAATGGACAGCTCGATCTGGCGACGCTACTTCTAGCGTTGCTCGCTGCTTTGCAGCTTCTGGGAAGCGGCTCATGCCCCATCCCAGGAGTGACACGATGATGAGGCCCAATGGGCTCGTGACACTTTCTAAGGAAAGGAGGCAAAGACTATGCGGACCCAATTCGGACAACTTGACTTAGCAACGCTCCTTTTGGCTCTGCTGGCGTTGGCCGCGCTGTTGGGATCCGGACAATGTCCGATCCCGTAGGGCGTCTCTCATTTGAGGACGCTGCGTGCCGACGCGTACAGCGTCGAGCTTCTTCATAAACCTCCTCCGGGGACCTCCGATGGAGGTCCCCACCTTCAAGCAAGAGAATCTATTTAGGAGGGCGAAGGGATATGGCAACGGCGGCGGCTCAGGTTATGTCAGATTTGGAATTGGCTCGAGCTTCAGCCCAGGGGAAGATGGAAGCGTTCGAGCGAATTTATCGAATGTACCACCGGCGAGTGTATTCGTTGTGCCTGCGACTTGTTGGCAACGTTACTGATGCGGAGGATTTGACCCAGGAAGTCTTCCTCCACCTCTATCGAAAGATCGGGAGTTTCCGAGGAGATGCAGCCTTCACGACGTGGTTGCACCGGCTGACGACGAACCTCGTCCTGATGCATCTTCGGAGGCGACGACCGAGCTACGAGCCGATGGAGGATACCGAGGTGAAGGCTCTCCTGGAGACTCGCCGAGCCGATGAAGGGATGTCTCAGATCGTAGACCGTATTGCATTGGAGCGCGCGCTAATGGCCTTACCCATCGGCTATCGGACGATCTTGGTGCTGCACGATATTGAAGGCTACGGGCACGAGGAGATCGCCCAAATGCTGGGGGTCACTGTCGGGACGACGAAATCTCAGCTTCACAAGGCGCGGCTGCGACTCCGACGGCTTTTGAAGCGGCGGCGTTAAATGCGCGATCGGCTCATGGGAAGTCCGCGTGGTAGACCACCCGACCAGCGACCAAGGTTGCCCGTATGGTCCCGGTGAGATGCCATCCCTCAAAGGGTGTATTGCGGCCCTTCGAGCGAAACTGTTCAGCCCGGACGATGAACGGGCGCGTCGGATCCAAGATGGTGATATCGGCGGTGGCGCCTGACCTCAATGTCCCCCCGGGGAGGTTCATGATACGGGCAGGATTTGTCGAGAAGAGCTCCACCAAGCGCATCCATCCGATGATGCCCCGATGGACGAGGCGGTCAAGTGCGAGGCTGACGGCCGTCTCCAGCCCCACGACGCCGAAGGGGGCGCGCTCGAATTCGAGGGCTTTTTCATCGGGATGATGCGGGGCATGATCCGTCGCAATGGCGTCAATGGTTCCATCGGCGAGGGCCTCATGGATCGCTTGGACATCTCGCTCCGTTCGTAAGGGGGGATTCATCTTGGCGTTGGTATTGTAGGTGCAGACCGCTTCTTCCGTGAGGGTGAAGTGATGGGGCGTGACTTCGCAACTGATTCGGACGCCGCGACGTTTCGCTTGGCGCACCAACTCGATGGAGAAGGCGGTGCTCAAATGGGCCAGATGTACATGAGCGCCCGTCAGCTCGGCCAAGATGATATCTCGCGCCACGTGCACCTCTTCGGCCGCGGCGGGAATCCCCTTCAACCCAAGGCGTAGGGACCACAACCCCTCGTTCATGACGCCTCCGGCTGAGAGATGCTTGTCCTCGCAGTGATCAATGACGGGGATATCCAACTGCCGAGCGTACTCCATGGCCCGACGTAGGATCTGAGCATTCATGACGGGTTGGCCATCGTCGCTGATGGCGACGATGCCGGCTTCCCGCATCTCGCCGATCTCGGCCAGAGTTTCTCCCTTTGATCCCTGTGTGATAGCACCAATGGGATAGACGCGCACGGCACCGACCTCACGGGCTCGCTCGAGGATGAAGCGCGTCACGGCCCGATTATCGTTGACTGGCTGCGTGTTGGGCATCGCGCAGACGGCGGTGAAGCCTCCTGCTGCAGCCGCTTGCGTGCCGGTCTCAATGGTCTCGACGTCCTCGCGACCGGGCTCGCGCAAATGGACGTGAAGATCAATGAATCCCGGGGCGACGATGCATCCGCTCGCGTCGAGGACCTGTGCGTCGGGGACTGAGATTTCTGGGGCGATCTCCCGGATGATTCCATCTTCGATGAGGAGATCCCCTTTCATCTCCAAGCGCTCGGAGGGATCCACAATGATCCCAGACTTGATCAGCACCCGCATCGGCAGAAATGATAGGGGGAACCGATGCCTCGGTCAAGACATTCGCGCTTTCCGGTTGAACTTCTCCGCCTTTTCTGGTAACCTAAAGGCCGTCGCCGGAGCGGTCACAAGCAAGGGGCAGACCTGCAGGTGGACGCCGGTGCATTGACACGAGAAAAGGGGCGAGTATAATTCGGGGCTTTCGAACATGTACGTGGATCTGGCACAGCTTGAACACGACGAGCTGTGTGTCGAGCACGAATACGCGGCCGGAGAATTGGAACTGGAGGATACGGAGATTGCGCTCTGCGCCCCGCCGCGTGTGCGCTTTCGACTCCAGCGGCTTGGTCTGGAGATCCGCATTGAGGGACGGATCGAAGCGGAAGTCGAGGCGCAATGCGATCGGTGTTTGAGGGCGTTTCGATTCACGGTGACTCCGGATTTTGACGTCCTCTACGCCCCGCTGGCTGTACTCACGCCGGAAGAGGAGGTTCAGTTGACCGAACGCGATCTCCGATTTGGCTTCTACCAGAACGAGCTGATTGATATTGATGCCCTCGTGCGGGAGCAGATTCGCCTGGCCCTTCCGTTTCGTCTGCTCTGCCGAGAGAACTGTCGCGGACTGTGTCCGCAGTGCGGAGCGGATCTGAATCACGAGGTTTGTCGCTGTGCGCCGCCAGTGGATGTCCGTTGGGCGGCCCTTTGGGAACTGAAGCGGCGGATGGAAGATTCCTGAGGACGGCCGCACAGCGGGAATTCTTTCGGGAGGTCTACGACGATGCCAAATCCGAAGCGTCGTCACTCGAAATCGCGTCGGGGGAAACGGCGGGCGCACGATGCCCTGACCCCTCCGAACCTCACCACGTGCTCGCAGTGTCGAGAACCGGTGCTGCCGCACCGCGTGTGTCCTCGCTGCGGGTATTATAACGGGCGCGAGGTCATTCCCGTGAAAGAGTGATATGTTGCGCATCGCGCTCGATGCCATGGGGAGCGATCGTGCGCCGGAGCCCGAGGTGGAAGGGGCCGTGTGCGCGGCGCGAGAGCAGGATCTGACGATCGTGCTTGTGGGGCCGGAAGCCGCGCTTCGCGAACGGGTGCGGCGGCAAGGTGCGGACGCGCGCATCGAGATCGTGAATGCCTCCGAGGTGATCACGCCCGACGAACCGGTGGCCCAAGCTATTCGAAAGAAGCGCGACTCGACAATTCATGTGGGGTTGCGACTCGTTCATGAGGGATATGCGCACGCGTTCGTGAGCGCGGGCAACACGGGAGCGATCATGGCGGCGGCGAAAATGATCTTGAAGACGCTCGGCTCGATTGATCGTCCGGCGCTGGCCGCCGTCCTGCCGACATTCGCCGGAAAAAGGGCTGTTCTCATCGACGTCGGGGCGAATGCCGAATGCCGTCCCTCGCATCTGGTGCAGTTCGCCATCATGGGGGACATTTATGCCCGCTTGATCCTGGGCATCGCGTCCCCACGGATCGGTTTGGTTTCCATCGGCGAGGAAGAGGCCAAAGGAAATGAATTGACGCGCGAAGCCTATAAGCAATTGGAGCGCTCGGGCCTTCACTTCGTCGGGAATGTCGAGGGACAGCACATCTACATGGGGGATGTGGACGTCATCGTCTGCGATGGATTCACGGGCAACGTCATTTTGAAGACAAGCGAAGGCGTCTTCGACCTGCTCCGCGCGGCGCTGCAACAGGAATTGCGGCGCACGTTTCGGACACGGCTCGGAGCGTGGTTGGCGCGTCAGGCGTTCGAGCGTTTTCGCCGACGCTTCGATTATTTCGAATCCGGTGGGGCACCGCTTCTGGGCGTTCGACAGGTATGCCTCATCTGTCACGGTCGCTCCGATAGTCGGGCCATCAAGAATGCGATTCGCATCGCGAAGGAGTTGGTCGAGCGTCGCGCTCCTGAGCAAATCGAACGAGAAATCGCGAGAGTGCAAGAGGCCGACGGCGAACGCATCGAAGCCAAGTCGTGAGCTTTTGACGGAGACGTTGTCGGTCATGGATGTTCATCCGAGGGGGAGGATCATGAAGACGGTGAACGCAGGGATCACGGGAACTGGGCATGCGCTCCCGGAGGAGGTCATCACTAACGCCGACTTGGAGAAGATGGTAGATACCTCCGATGAGTGGATCTCCACGCGCACGGGGATCAAGGAGCGGCGCAAGGCGCGTCCGGACGAATACACGTCGACGCTGGCCGCGCGCGCGGCGCGTCATGCCATGGAGATGGCGGGCGTAGAGGCCAAAGACCTCGACATCATCATCTGCGCGACGGTCTGCCCGGACATGACCTTGCCGGCGACGGCGTGCATCATCCAGTCGCTTTTGGGCGCGAAGCGGGCGGCGGCCTTTGACCTCGCCGCCGCCTGCTCGGGCTTCATTTATGGCCTGACGCTCGCCGAGGGGATGATCAAGGCGGGACGCGCGCGCACGATCCTGCTCATCGGTGCGGAGCTGCTCACCCGATATGTGGATTATACGGATCGCTCGACGTGCGTCATCTTCGGAGATGGAGCTGGCGCGGCGATCGTCCAACCGGTGGAGGATGGGCGGGGGCTGCTGGCCGCGCGGATTCAAAGCGATGGTGATTACGTGGACTACCTGTATACGCCTGGCGGAGGGACGCGCTATCCGGCCTCTATCGAGACCGTGACCAATCGCCTGCACTACATCAAGATGCGAGGGAACGAGCTTTTCAAGGTCGCCGTGCGCAGCATGGAGGAGATCTCTCGGCAAGTGCTCGATGACCTGCGCATGTCGCCCAATGACATTGATCTCTTCATCCCGCACCAAGCAAACCAGCGGATCACCGAAGCGGTGGCCGAGCGCTTGGGATTGCCTGCGGAGAAGGTCTACTCGAACATTCATCGCGTGGGGAATACCTCTTCGGCCTCCATCCCCATCGCGCTCGACGAGTGCGTGCGCGCGGGCCGGGTGAAGCCGGGCGATCTGCTCATGATGGCGAGCTTTGGCGCGGGCGTCACCTTCGGCGCGGCCGTTCTTCGGTGGTGAGGGGGCTGTCGTATGAGTCGGATTGCCTGCGTCTTTCCCGGTCAAGGTTCGCAATATAGCGGGATGGGCCACCGGATGGCCGAAGCGTATGCGTCCGCGCGGGAGGTTTTCGAGCGCGCTGATGCTGCGCTTGGATTCCCCATCAGTCGGTTGTGCTTCGAAGGCGACGAGGAGGAGTTGAAGCGAACGGAAAACACGCAGCCGGCGATCTTGACCACCTCGGTGGCGTGCTATCGCGTCCTGGAGCAAGCGGGCGTGCGCCCTGACTTCGTCGCCGGACATAGCCTGGGTGAATATACGGCGCTCGTGGCCGCTGATTCCCTCGCTTTCGAAGATGCTGTCGGGCTAGTGCGGCGGCGCGGCCAATATATGCAAGAGGCCGTTCCCATCGGACAGGGGGCGATGGCGGCGATCCTCGGCGCTTCGGTGGAGGTCGTCGAGCAGGTCTGCCGAGAAGCGGCCGAGGGGCAGGTCTGCGCTCCAGCCAATTTCAATTCGCCGCAGCAGATCGTGATCGCCGGCCACAAGGAGGCTGTCGAACGAGCTATCGCGCTGGCCCGAGAGCGCGGAGCGCGACGCGTCGTCCTCCTTCCGGTGAGCGCGCCGTTTCACTGCGCCCTCATGCAACCGGCCGAAGAGCGCTTGGCTGCAGATCTCGCTCGCGTAGCTTTTGCCGATCTGAAGATTCCGCTTGTGAACAATGTGGAGGCAGCGATCGTCACCTCGGGGGAGGCCGCTCGTGAAGGATTGCGCCGTCAGGTCTCGCGTCCAGTGCGATGGGAGGAGTCGGTCCGGCGATTGTTGGCCGAAGGGGTCACGACGTTCATTGAGGTTGGCCCTGGGCGCGTGCTCTCGGGCCTCATTCGACAGATCGATCGCTCGGTCCGGACGCTCGCCGTCGAGGATCCCGATTCGCTCGAAGAGACGCTTAAGGAGTTACGAGCATGATTCGCTTGGAGGGACGCGTCGCCATCGTGACGGGAGCTTCGCGAGGCATTGGTCGCGATTGTGCTCTCGCGTTGGCCGAACATGGCGCCGATGTGGCGCTCTTGGCGCGAACGCGCGAGAAACTGGAGGCCGTCGCTGAGGAAATTCGCCAACGAGGGCAACGCGCGCTAGCTCTTCCAACGGACGTGACCGAGGCCGAGCAGGTGAAAGCGGCCGTCGCGCGCGTGCTCGACGAATGGGGGCGCATTGACATCCTGGTGAACAACGCGGGCATCACGCGCGACGCCCTCCTGCTGCGCATGAAGCGCGAAGATTGGGACTTGGTCTTGCACACGAATCTGACGAGCGTCTTCCTTTGCTGTCAGGCCGTTCTGCCGACGATGCTGCGGGCACGCTATGGCCGGATCATCAACATCACCTCGGTCATGGGGCAGATGGGGAACGCGGGCGTCTCCAACTACGCGGCCTCAAAGGCAGGGATTATCGGATTCACGAAAGCGCTCGCGCGCGAGGTCGCCTCTCGCAACGTCACGGTCAATGCTATCGCGCCGGGATTCATTGATACGGATATGACGCGCGTCTTGAACGAAGATGTGCGCCGACAGATGCTCGCTCTCATCCCCCTTCAACGAATGGGCACCGGCGCGGATGTGGCGGCTGGTGTCGTCTTCCTCGCGTCGGAGGAGGCCGGTTACATCACCGGCCACGTCCTCAACATCAATGGAGGGCTCTACATGTGATGCCGCTCCGTTGATCGCTTGGCACAGGCGGCGTAAAATTACGCTTCAACCATTGGACAAGGAGGGACGACGTATGGCGGATCCAACGATTGAGGAAAAGGTGAAGCAAATCATCGTGGACGAATTGGGGGTGGACGAGTCCGAGGTCACGCCGAACGCGCGCTTTGTCGATGACTTGGGAGCGGACTCGCTCGATACGGTGGAACTGGTCATGCGCTTTGAGGAGGAGTTCGGCATCGAGATTCCGGACGAGGACGCGGAGAAGATCGTCAGCGTCCGGGATGCTATTGAGTACATCGAGAAGCACAAGAAATGAGGAGGCCTCTTCCGCTCGCGCGTGGGCGAGCGGAAGAGGAGACAACGGGAGGGAAACGTGAAGCGACGAGTCGTAGTGACGGGAATCGGTTTGATCTGCGGCCTCGGCAATACGACCGAAGAGACATGGCGCGGGCTGATCGAAGGGCGTAGCGGTGTGGATTACATCACGCACTTCGACGCCTCCGGATTCCCCGTTCGCTTCGCGGCGGAGGTGAAGAACTTCGATCCGCTGAAGTACATCGAGAAGAAGGATGTCAAGAAGATGGACCCGTTCATTCACTTCGCCATCGCCGCGGCTCAAGAGGCCGTGGACGATGCCGGATTGAAGATCACGCCGGAGAACGCCGAGCGCGTCGGCGTGTACATCGGTTCGGGGATCGGAGGCTTCTCGGTGATCGAACGCGAGCACCAGAAGTTTTTGGAAGGCGGACCGGGGAAGATCTCCCCCTTCTTCATTCCGGCGGCGATCGCGAATCTCGCGGCTGGTCAGGTTTCAATTCGGTTTGGCGCACGCGGGCCCAACAGCGCCACGTGCACAGCCTGCTCGGCGGGAGCGCACGCCATCGGCGATGCATTCAAGATCATCGAGCGGGGGGATGCTGACGTCATGATCTGCGGCGGGGCGGAAGCAGCCGTCACGCCGATGGGCGTGGGTGGTTTCGCCGCCATGCGCGCGCTCTCGACCCGTAACGAGGAACCGCAGCGTGCCAGCCGTCCCTTCGACCGCGATCGCGATGGGTTCGTCATCGGCGAGGGCGCGGGGATTCTCGTCTTGGAAGCCCTCGAACACGCGCAGGCGCGAGGGGCGCGGATCTACGCGGAGATCGTCGGTTATGGGATGTCCGCCGATGCCTACCACATCACCCAGCCACCGGAGGACGCCAACGGCGCCATCCGCGTCATGCAGTACGCGCTGCGGGACGCCGGCATCGCGCCCGATCAAGTGGACTACATCAACGCGCATGGGACCTCGACCTATTACAATGACAAGCTGGAGACCTATGCGATCAAGCGCGTCTTCGGCGAACATGCGTATCGGCTCGCCGTCAGCTCGACGAAATCCATGACAGGGCACCTGCTCGGCGCTGCCGGGGGATTGGAGGCGGGCATCACCGTATTGGCCATTTACCACCAGACTCTTCCCCCGACGATCAACTACGAGAATCCCGATCCCGAATGCGATCTCGATTACGTCCCGAACCGGGCGCGTCGAGCCGAAATCCGATATGCCCTCTCGAACTCCTTCGGCTTCGGCGGCACCAATGCCGCCCTTCTCTTCAAACGCTACGAGGAATGAGCGTATGCGGATCATCGTTTGCATGAAGCAAGTCCCCAAACGCGATCTCGCCCTGCGCCTCAATGAGGCCGGGACTTGGATCAGGGAAGCGGACTTGAGCTGGGAGGCCAACGAACCGGACACGTATGCGCTCGAAGAGGCCCTGCGGTTGAAGGAGCGGTTCGGAGGGGAAGTCGTCGTTTGCTCGCTCGGACCGGCGCGCGTAGAGCAGCTCATTCGAGAAGCGCTCGCCAAGGGCGCGGACCGGGCGCTGCATCTTGTAGATCAGGCCTTCGAAGGACTGGACGCGTTCAACGCGGCCCGCGTGCTGGCCGAAGCGCTGCGCCGCGAATCGTTCGATCTCATCCTCACGGGGCTGCAGTCGGACGACTATGGCTACGCGCAAACGGGCGTCTTGCTCGCTGAGCTGCTCGGGCTGCCGCACGCGACGATCGTCATGCAGATCGAGATGCTCGACGGGCGCGTGAAGGTGAAGCGGGAATTGGAGGCGGGATGGTTCCAATGGGTCGAACTCCCCCTGCCGGCGCTCTTGACGATTCAATCCGGGATCAATCAACCGCGTTACGCGACGCTCAAAGGCATCATGGGCGCGAAGAAGAAGGAGATTCGCCGCCTGACGCTCGCCGATCTCGGCCTCGCGGCCGATGAGCTGCGCAACAAACAGGAGCTGGTGCGCGTCTTCTTCCCCACGAAGGTGAAGCGCACGGAGTTCCTCGAGGGCTCGCCGGAAGAGGTCGCCGCCCAGCTCATCGAGAAATTACGCTACGAAGCGAAGGTCTTGTGAGCCTCCACAAGGAGCGAACGCGATGGGCTCTTCGATTCTTGTCATCGCTGAACACCGTGAGGGAAAGCTCGACAAAGGGACGTGGGAAGCGCTCGTGGCCGGACAACGTCTGGCCGCGCAAGTGAACGGAACGGTATCGGCTGTTCTGCTCGGACAAGGGGTCGCGACGCTGGCCAATGAGCTGGCCTCGAAGATGCTGCGGGAAGTCCTCGTCATCGAAGACGAGCGCTTGGCCGAATATACGCCCGATGGATACACGGCTGCACTCGTGCCGGTGCTTCGTCAGGAGGCGCCGGACTTCGTCTTCATGAGTCACACCTATCAGGCGCGCGATTTCGCGCCGAAATTGGCCGCGGCCCTCGGCAAGGCGCTCGTGAGCGACTGCATCGGATACCGCGTTGAGAACGGAACGGTCATCTACACGCGACCGATCTTCCAGGGGAAGCTCAATGCCGAAGTGCGCTTCGCCGACGATCCGCCGTATTTGGTCACATTCCAAGCTGGCGCTTTTCGCGCCGATGAAGTGGAAGCAGCGGCGACACCTGCTCCCATTCGCGCACTCGCGGTGGACCTCAGTCAGGTGACGATCCGGGTGCGTCCGCTGGAACGGTTTCGCGAAGCGAAGCAGGCTGTGGACCTCAGCTCGGCTGAGCGCATCGTCGCTATCGGACGTGGGATCAAAAGCGAGGAACATCTCGCCTTGATCCGGAAGCTCGCTGAAGTTCTCGATGCGGAGATCGGGGCCTCTCGCCCTGTGTGCGACAGCGGATGGCTACCTATGGATCGGCAGATCGGCAGCTCCGGCCAGACCGTTTCCCCAAAGTTATATCTCGCCATTGGCATCTCCGGAGCGATTCAACACGTCGTGGGGATGAAAGGTTCTCGCACCATCGTCGCCATCAATAAGGACCCGGAAGCCCCGATCTTCGACATTGCCGACTACGGGATCGTCGGAGATCTCTTCGAAATCGTCCCCGCTCTCATCAAGGCGCTCGAACAGCTCAAGGAACAATCCATTTGACGTGAAGAGCCAGACATAGCAGAGGCGGCGAAGGACATCCCCCACGGGACGTTGGCCCGTTCATGAGGTGATCTCTCCCGATTCACCTCGACGGGGAAGGACCTCGGTCGCTCGGGCGAACGGGGCTCGACCTTCAACCCGACGGCTCTCTCCCCTTCTGCTGTTCGCATAGATCCTCACAATCACTCCGCCGTCGCGACGGTCATCCACAACCGCCGATTCGTTTCAGCGACCTCGCTGGGGGCGAATTCATCCCCCTTTCAGTTCGAACGGTTCGGCGCGCCGCTGTGATATAATTGCTTTGAAAGCACGGATGAGAGGAGGTGGTCAAGATGAGAGGATGCGCGTGGGGAGTTTTCCCCTTCGGCTTCGGCTTTTACATTGACTGGAGAGACATCGAGGACGTGTGGTTCTTCGGTCGCCGCTTCTACACGCGCCGAGAGAAGATCGAATACCTGAAGCGGCTCAAGGAGAAGCTCGAACGAGAGCTGCAAGGGATCGAAGAGCGGATTCGAGACCTGGAGGCCCAAGAGGCGGCGTCTCGATGATCTCTCGGCGAGAGGGATCGGCCGATGAGTGGCGAGCATCCTCGCCTTCTCCTCAATCCCCATTTGCGTTCCCTCGACGACGTCCAGCTACGTCGTCGCGTGTATGAGTTCGCCGATCTCTCGTCTTACTCCTTCTGGGAGCGGTGGAGCATACGAGCGCTCGGTTGGCTCGGCTATTGGTGGATTGCAGCGTTCGGGCGGACCATCCGATGGACGGTCGTAGATGGACACTATCACGAGGAGATTCGGCGCGCGGGGAAACGGATCATCTACGCGTTCTGGCACAATCGCATCTTCCTGGCGACATGGTTCTGGCGGCATCGCGGCATCGTCGTTATGACGAGCCAGAGCTTCGACGGAGAATACATCGCCCGCTTCATCCAGCGATTCGGATACGGGGCCGCGCGCGGATCCTCTACGCGTGGTGGGAACCGCGCTCTCTTGGTCATGGCGGCGTGTCTGCATCGCGGGCTCGACGTCGCCTTCACGATAGATGGGCCACGCGGGCCGGTCTACGTCGCCAAAAAGGGCGCCGTGATGCTCGCTAAGCTCACGGGGCAAGCGATCTTGCCGTTTCACATCTCGGCCGAAGCATTCTGGGAGCTGCCGAGCTGGGACCGCTTTCAAGTCCCTAAGCCATTCACGCGCGCGGTCGTGCTGCTGGGCCCGCCGATCACGGTTCCTGCGGATGCCGATGATGCTCTCCTACAGCAAAAGCACGCGGAGCTTCAAGCCACACTCGATGCGTTGCGCGAACGCGGCGACCGATGGTTTCAGCGGTGATCACTCTCACAAGATGATGCGCGCGTCGCCTACGCGGCGCGTCACGTGCTGACGATCGAGGTATTCCAAGAGCGGGATGGCGTATTTTCGCGAGACCCCCGTGAGCGCTTTGAAGGTCCCGACATCGAGCATCGTGCTAACGGACTTCTGCTGGCGCACACGCTCGATCAATTCTTGCAGTGCCTCGGCGGCGAACGTATGTTCGCCTACTCGCACGAGCGCCCCACGGTGAAGCAGGAGTTGATAGAGCTTTCGCGCTTTCTCAGGATCGAGCTGCCGTCGCTGGATCACCTCTTCCAAAGTCGGAGGCTGCCATTTCGCTTCTCGAAAGATTTCGAGGAGCGTCCGCTCGATCTCCGCCTCCTCTTCCGAGAGTCGGATCGCATGCGTTGCCAATCGCACCCACTCTCGTTCGACGTGGAATTCGGGCTCTTGGCCGAGTCGAGCCAAGAGCTCCGTGGCAGCGAATTCGGGGACATCGCGCAGGAGTAAGGCGCGCACATCGCGATGTGGCATCCCTGGATTCAGGGGGTACTCTTGATGAAACGCCGCGAGCGCACGCTGTAATGTCGCCTTCACTTCCTCATACGCGGCGCGAGCGAGGAAATACCGAGGAGTGCTCGCAAGCTCAATGAGTCGTCCCGCCATGCAGTGCGCGCGCAGGGCGTCTTGAAGATGCGAATCCAACAAGTCCGTGCGCGCGACGAGTTCCGGATAACTCATCCCGCGTTTTCCGGCCCCCTCCACCCAGAGCGCGAGCCGTTCCCGCGCGTCCGCCGCTTCGACCTGGAGGAGCGCAGCGACGACCGCCTCTCGATCCCCTGCTCCGAGACGAAAGGCGCGGTGCTTCTCCGGCAAAGCATCTAGGACTTCTCCCCCGCCGATGGTCAATGGGGGCGAATATCGCCGGACGATGAAGCGATCGCCCGGCAAGACGAACGTCGGCGACTCCAATCGAAATTGCACGAGTCCCGACTCCCCCGGACGCAATTCCGTTCGATCGAGCAACACGACGCGAGACAGGATTTCTGCCGTCCCGACGTGCAATCGCAGGCGTGTGCGCGTTTGCACCGCTTGCGGCGCTGTTGGCAAAAGCTCCAAGCGGGCGTCTATGCGAGATGTGGGAACGAACCGACGGCTCGACACGACAACCTGACCGCGCTCGAGGTCCTCGACGGCGACTCCTTGCAGATTCATCGCCGTCCGCTCCCCAGCAACGGCCACCGATACCGACTGCCCATGCACCTGAAGGCCGCGAATTGTCGCGCGGCGCTGCGAGGGGAGAATATCCACTTCGTCGCCGATGGCGAATTGACCGGCGATCAGAGTCCCCGTCACGACCGTCCCGAACCCTCGCACAGTGAAGACGCGATCAATGGGTAAGCGCGGGACGGCATCGCGTCGCTTCTCGGCCACTGTCGCTGCGATCCCGGCGAGCGCCGCTTTCAGTTCTTCGATCCCCTCTCCGGTGCGCGCGCTCACGCGCACGATCGGCGCCCCGTCCAGAAAGGATCCGGCCACCAGATCGCGCACTTCCGCCTCCACCACCTCCAGCATCTCCTCGTCCACCAGATCCACTTTGGTGATCGCGACCAATCCCGACTTCACGCGCAGGAGACGGCAGATGTCGAAATGCTCGCGCGTCTGCGGCATCACGGATTCGTCGGCCGCTACGACGAGCAGCACGAGATCAATCCCGTGAGCACCAGCGAGCATGTTCTTGATGAAGCGCTCATGTCCGGGAACGTCCACAAAGCCCAAGCGCGTCTGCCCAAGGGTCAAAAAGGCGAAGCCGATGTCGATCGTGATCCCCCGCTCCTTCTCCTCCTTCAGCCGATCTGTATCAATCCCCGTCAGGGCCTTCACCAGGGCTGTCTTGCCATGATCAATATGTCCGGCCGTGCCGACAATGATATGCCGCATTGTCTTCTCTTCCTGAAAGCGTCACGCGGGATCAAAATGCGAGGCATGCCTATTCAGGCTTTCTCTCAGGTGGCTTCCCGGCGGGCTTCTCCGTCTTCTCTTTTCCCTCAGGCTCGGGTTCGATATCCCCGATCTCGATTTTGCCGCTGAACCGCCGATAGTTCGTATAGCGAATCACCATGCGGACGCGGACGGATCGTCCTGGGAAATCCAAGACATCGTCCGCATACGTGTAGGTTGGGAACCAGAGCTTGTCTTCGATGTTCTCGCGATACGTCTCAAAGCGCGGGAACTTGTTCTCCCGATCTTCGGGCAAGCCCTTCCCTTGCACCTTCACGATCATCAGGTCCACCGTATCCACCCAAATGCGCCCCTGGAAATAACGCTCGTGCATCTTCTTCGGGTCGGGCGGACGCCGGGGGCGAACCTCGAAGACATAGGTGTCGATCTCATCAATGCGTTCCCGCCCGAGATAGGTGACGGTGTACTTGGGCAGGTCTTCCAGGCCGAGCGCGAAAGGCTGAATCCCGGCGAAGTCGGCGAAATCGTATTGCGTGATGACGATCTCGCGAAGCGTGGGGACGGGGAAATAGAGGATGCGTTCCTCGCGCTCGCCACGATCGTTCACAATGATCTCGGAGACGCGCCGAAACTCTCCGGTCACGAGTCCGCGCGGGCCGAGCGTCTGGATGGTGATGTCCTGCCGGAAGACGAAGTTCTTGAACTCCTGGCGCAATCGGCTCTCGTTGGCGGCGAACTTTCGGATGATCTCCTCGACGGGGACGCCGTCTATAGTCTGCTGGGCTGGAATCGGCGACGGCGTCCCGCGCGCAACGGAGAGAACGCTAAAGAGGAGCGCCGTGAGGACAATGGCCTTCAGCATCACCCGATTTCGCACTCCCTTCTTCATCATCGCATCACCTCACACGTTTCAATTCTACAGGCTCGCTCGCCGTTCGTACATGGTCAAGCGGCCGCGCCCCATATTTCTGGCCGGTTTCGCGAAAGAGGAGCGCCATGGCGAGACGACAACAATGCCTTCAGGGACGCTTCTCATAGGCTTCGCGTAAGGCTTCGCCGACGATGTAGAAGCAGACGAGGGTGAGCACCATGATCCCCGCTGGGAAGACAAGCAGCCATGGTGCGACGCTCATCGCTTGCACGCCCTCGTAGACGAGCGCTCCCCAACTCGCCTGCGGTGCTTGAAGCCCCAACCCGAGGAAGCTGATGAAGGCCTCTTGCAACATGACCGAGGGGATGGTGAGCACGGTATATGCGACGATCGGCCCGCTCGCGTTCGGAAGGAGATGCCGAATGAGGATCGTCCCTGTTCCTGCGCCCGCCGCGCGCGCTGCTTCGATGAAAGGCTCGTTCTTAAGCGCCAGGACATGTCCGCGCACGATGCGCGCCAACGTCAGCCATGAGACCGCCCCCAAGGCGGCAAAGAGCAACACCAAGCGGACGCCCGGCCCTCGAAGCCACTCGGCGATCGCTCCATCCGGACGGAGCCGAAGGAGATAGATCACCGGATCCACGACCTCTGGATCGGCGAACAATGCCATCAGCACGAGCACCAAGAACAGATACGGGAGCGAAAACAAGACATCCACGACGCGCATCATCACTTCGTCCACGCGCCCGCCGAAATATCCGGAGATGGCGCCGTAGACCACGCCAATGGTCGTCGAGATCGCCGTCGCGACGAGGGCCACCAGCAGAGAGAGGCGCCCGCCATGAAGAAGGCGAGCCAACAGATCGCGCCCCAAGATGTCCGTCCCCAGGTAATGTCCGTTCGCCCAACTCGGCGGTGAGAGCCCAAGCTCCAAATCCGTTTGATCGTAGCCGTATGTGAGCCACATCGGGCCGATCAAGACGGCGATGCCCACAAGGCCGAGGAACCCGGCAGCCAAGAGCGCCGAAGGACGTTCTCGGAAAAGTCGCCACATCTGCATCCCCGATGATTTCTCGCCTTCCGATCGCACGCTGTTCACGCCTCCCCTCCTCTCCCGACAGCGACGCGCGGATCCAAAAGGGCGATCGCAATGTCCACGAGCAGATTGAGGACGATCAGGGCGATCGCCGTGAAGGAGACGATCCCCAAGATCAGCGTGTAATCGCGATTGAAGGCCGCTTGAACGAAGAAATGGCCGAGGCCGGGGATGGCGAAGATCCTCTCGATGACGACGGTCCCCGCCAAAAGAAATGCCAGCGATGGACCGGTGAATGAAAGGACAGGCAGAAGCGCTGGACGCAATGCATGCCGCAGCAGGATCGTACGCGGAGGAATGCCTTTGGCATGAGCCGTTCGGATGTAGTCTTGGGCGAGCGCTTGCTGCACACCGCTTTGCGTCAAGCGCGCGATATAGGCGACGTAAGCAGCCGAGAGCGTCACCACGGGCAGCACGAGATGTCGCCCTTCGCCCCATCCCGCCGGCGGGAGCCAGTAGAGCGTCAAACTGAAGAGAAGGACCAAAAGAGGTCCAAGCACGAAATTCGGCGTCACCACGCCTAAGACGGCCAGGCCCATCAACGCGCGCACTCCTGCCGATTGGGGGCGGAGGGCCGCCAGAATGCCTAATGGCAAGCCGAGGCTAAGGGCCAGCGCATATGCCGCCAATCCAATGGGCACCGAGACGCGAAGCCCTTGGCGCATGATCTCGCCCACTGTCGCATCGGGATAGCGATAGGAAGGCCCGAAATCCAACCGTATGAGCCCGCGCATGTAGTTCGCATACTGGACGTACCAAGGCTTGTCCAAGCCATAGTGACGATCCAGATGCGCTTCGATCTCCACCGGCACAGCGCGCTCCCGACGAAATGGCTTCCCGGGCGCCCACCGCACCAAGAAGAACGTGAGCGTGAGGATGAGCCAGAGTAGCGGAAGGGCCCAAAAGATGCGTTTGAGGATATACCTCCCCATCGCCCTATCGCCCTGAGAGGCCGAGCGCGATCTCCCCGCGCTCAATAGCGACGAATTTCAGTGGATGCCGATCGAGAACATTAGCGTACCATCCGCGAACATAGGGCTTCAGAAGGAAGCTGGTGACCGAACTGTAGATCGGAATGATCGGCAGGTCGTCAAGCAACACTTCTTCAGCGCGGGCTAGCAGCGCCATTCGCTGACGGACGTCAGGTTCCGCATTCGCCTGTTGGACGAGCCGATCGTACTCGGGATTCGCCCAACCGGTCGGGTTGTTCGGACTCGTCGAGAGCATAGAATCGAGGAAACTCGTCGGATCGCTGAAATCGGCTGAGAAACTCCGTCGCGCGATATCGAACTCTCCAAGCCGCACGGTATTCAAGTAGACCTGCCACTCCTGATTGACCAGCTCGACGCGAATGAAGGGGAAGATGCGTCGCCAATCAGCTTGCAGAGCCTCGGCAATCTGGGCGTGTAGCGCGCCCGTGTTGTAGAGGAATCGAAAGCGAAGACCGCGTCCCTCAGGGTATCCCGCGGCCGCTAGAAGCTGCCGTGCGCGCTCCGGATCATAGCCGATCCCCGATGGGCGCGGATACGCGCCTTGGAAATCCGAGGGGGTGAAAGTGCCCGATGGTTGCTGTCCTGCCGCGAGCAATCGCCGACAGAGACGCTCTCGATCAATGGCGAGCGCTAAGGCCCGCCGCACGCGCCGATCGCTCAATGGGGAACGGCGCACATTCACCAAAAGGAAGTAACTGAGCAGGTATGGGCCGGAGACATAATCCTGCTTCTGACGCAGTCGCCGAAGCGCGTATGGAGGCAGCAACCCGCTCACCAACACATCCAGCTCGCCCGCCTTGTAGAGATTCAAAAGCGTCGTCGCTTCGTCATACGGATAGAAGATCGCGCGTTGGAGTCGCACGCGTGCAGCGTCCCAATAGAGCGGATTCTTCTCCAGGACGACGCGCCGCCCCGGCGTGAACTCCACGAGCCGAAAAGGGCCATTGCTCACGATATGCTCGGGGCGCGTCCACGCGCGTCCGTAGCGCTCGACCACTTCTCGGGGGACCGGTCGGTAGACTCCGATAGCTGTGAGCTTGAGAAAGAAGGCCGTCGATGCCTCCATCTCCACTTCGAGCGTGACGTCATCGAGCGCGCGTACGCCGACATCCGCCGCGCTCAAGGTCACCGCCTCCCAAGAGTGAGCGCTCAAACGACGGCGCAATTCATGAAGATGTCGCGCCTCGGGAGGTACATCTCCGCGCCGAATGCGCTCCAGCTCTTCCGGCGCGAGCATCAGTTCGCGCCCAAGGGCATCGGTGAGAAATCGTCCCGTTCGCCGATCGCGCACTTTCACTTTTCCCGTATTATAGGCCTCGGCGTTCCTGATGTAGTACAGCAAGTACGCATTCGGTGAGGCCGTTTCCGGAGCCAGGGCGCGGCGCCAAGAGTAGACGAAATCCCATGCCGTCACCGGACGCCCGTTGCTCCAACGGGCCGAGCGGCGCAAACGGAAACGGAAGCGCGTGGCTCGCTCGTTCACCTCCCAGGCCTCGGCGACGGCAGGGATCGGATCCAATGTCACCGGATCGTACTCGGTCAGGCCTTCGAAGAGATTGATCAAAATCTGCTCCTCGACGCTGCCGGGCGCTCGATGCGGATCGAGCGATGCAGGATCAGCGCCGTTCCCCACGCGGAGGATGGCCTCACTCGGAGGCTCGATCTTCCCAAAGTACGCAGTCGGACGCGCGCACGAGCTGAACAACAGGAGTCCAATGCCGATATACCCAATCCGCCTCATTGTCTGAGCAAAGGAGCGATAGACCTTACCATGCCCAACACGCGGGCGCAAGGCCTTGGACTTTCGGGCACGCGGCCGCTTTACTTCCCGTCCATTCTGTGCTAGTCTTTTCTAACTTGAAGAGGCAGAAAAACTTGAGTGCGAGGGAGGCGGTATCGCCCGTGGCTTTGACGAAGGACGTCAAACGGGAGTTGATCGAGAAGTTTCGCGTGCACGAGAACGACACAGGATCGCCAGAGGTGCAAGTGGCGATCCTGACGTATCGGATCGCGCAACTGACTGAGCATTTCAAGACGCACAAGAAAGACTATCACTCGCGCCGGGGATTATTGAAGCTGGTGAGCAAGCGCCGCCGACTGTTGGAGTATCTGAAGCGGACCGACAGTCGGCGCTATTACCAGCTCATTGACCGGCTCGGGTTGAGAAAGTGACTTGACGCGACGACAGTACGGCCACGCTCAACAAGAGGCGGATGGGAGACGCGATCCGGGCCGGAAGATCATGCGATCCTTCGGATCGCGGGAAGTCCCTATCGGCGGCTTCTTCGCCTCAAGAGTCAGCGTGGCTTTCCCAATACAAACTTGGCCAGGAGTAAGTTCCTCGCCCTCCTCAGGAGGGCGGTCGGGAGCTGACTCGATATTTTTCACCCGAAGTGCAGAGGATGAAGACGATGGTTTTGAGCGATTCCATTGAGATCGGCGGAAAACGAATCACTCTGGAGACGGGGCGGATTGCCCGACAGGCTGATGGGGCCGTGCTCATCCGTTTGGGGGAGACGATCGTGCTCGTGACAGCGGTAGCTGAGAAGGAACCGCGCGAAGGAGTGGATTTCCTCCCCCTCACGGTCGATTACCGCGAGAACAACTATGCGGCGGGACGAATCCCGGGCAACTACTATCGCCGCGAGGGGCGACCGACGGAGAAAGAGGTTCTCACCAGTCGTTTGATTGATCGGCCCCTGCGGCCGCTCTTCCCCGAAGGCTATCGCTGCGAGACGCAAATCATCGCGCTGGTCGTCTCCGCTGATACGGACTATGATCCCGACATCTTGGGGATCACGGGGGCCTCGGCCGCGCTCTACTTCTCGGACATCCCCTTCTTCGAGCCGGTCGGCGGCGTTCGCGTCGGCTTGATCGACAACCACTATGTCTTGAACCCCACCTATGAGCAGACGCGACAGTCGCGGTTGAACCTTGTCGTTGCGGGGACGGAAGATGCTCTCGTGATGGTGGAGTGCGGCGCGAAGGAAGTCCCCGAAGAGGTCATCGTCGAAGCGCTCGTCTTCGCTCACTCGGAGATCAAGAAGCTGTGCGCGTGGCAGAAAGCGCTCGGCGAGAAACTGGGCATCCGCAAGCGCGAGGTCGTCCCACCGGTGCTCGACGCCGAGGTCGTGCGTGCGGTGGAGGCGACCTGGGGCGCGGAGCTGCGTCAGGCGCTCGATGTCACCAACAAGACGAAGCGGGAGAGCCAGGATGCCTTGATGCGTCTCCGGCAGCGGATCTTGGAAGCAACGCCCGAAGAACAGCGCGAGATGACAGCGCGTGCCTTCGAGTTCCTGCGCGAGCGCTTCTTCCGCGAGGACATCCTCATCCATCGGCGTCGCCCCGACGGGCGTCGGTTCACGGAGATTCGTCCCATCGAATGCGAGGTGGGATTACTGCCGCGCACGCATGGCAGTGCGCTCTTCACGCGCGGGGAGACGCAGGCTCTGGTGACGACGACGCTCGGCACCCGAGAGGACATCCAGTATCTGGACAGCTTGGAGTTCGGAGAGATTGAGCGGCGGTTCATGCTCAACTACAACTTCCCGCCGTTCTGCGTGGGCGAGGTGGCGCGCTTAGGGGCACCGAGCCGACGTGAGATCGGCCACGGCGCGCTGGCTCATCGGGCGTTGGAACCAGTCCTGCCATCGGAGGACGCCTGGCCCTATATCATTCGCGTCGTCTCCGAGATCACCGAGTCCAACGGGTCCTCTTCCATGGCGACCGTTTGCGGCGGGAGCCTCTCCCTCATGGACGCCGGCGTACCGATCAAAGCGCACGTCGCTGGGATCGCCATGGGCCTGGTCATGGAGGAGGATAAGTACGCGATCCTGACCGACATCGCGGGGGCCGAGGATCACTACGGGGACATGGACTTCAAAGTCGCCGGCACGCGCGAGGGGATCACAGCCCTGCAGATGGACATCAAGATCAAGGGCGTGGATGCTGAGATCCTCTCGCAGGCGCTCGAGCAAGCGAAGGAAGCGCGCCTGGTGATTCTGGACAAGATGGAGCAGACGATCGCTCGACCGCGCTCGGACATCAGCCCCTACGCGCCGCGTATCTTCACTATGCAGATCCCGCCCGAGAAGGTGCGCGACGTGATCGGCCCTGGGGGGAAGGTCATCCGCAGCATCGTCGACAAGACCGGGTGCAAGATCGACATCCTCGACGATGGGCGCGTACACATCGCCTCGACGAACAAGGAAGCGGCCGATCAGGCCATGCAGCTCATTCGCGATCTCACGATGGAGATCGAGGTGGGCAAGACCTATGTCGGTCGCGTCTCCCGCTTGACCGAATTCGGCGCCTTCGTCGAGATCGTCCCGGGGACGGAAGCGCTCTTACACATCTCGGAGATCGCTCCGCATCGCGTGCGGGATGTTCGCGAGGTGCTCAAGGAGGGGGACATCATCAAGGTCAAGTGTATCGCCAACGATGGCATGGGGCGCATTCGGCTGAGCCGCAAGGCACTGCTTCTAGAGCAGGATCGCTCCACGCGCAAGCGCGTGGAAGAGCGGCCCCGAACGGAAGAGCGCTCCCGTCGGCCTCGTCGGTGAAAGGCGCGATTCCGCCGGAGTGAGCGCATGAGACCGCACATACAGAGGGGGGCGAGGGGACTGGTCCTTGTGATGGGTGCGCTCCTCCTTTCGGGGGGGCTCGTGACGCCCGGACGTTCTTTCGCTCCTTCAGGTGGACTTCCCTTCCCCATCGGGGAACGCCTGACGTATACAATCTCATGGGCGCAGTATCTGGTCGCGGGAGAGATGACGCTGGCGGTGAAGGCGCGCGGGCGCTTCTTCGACCGTCCGGGTGTGCATCTCGAATTGCGCGCCTCCACGGTCGGCCCTGTGCGCGCGCTCCTCAAATCGCTCGATGAACAATGGACCTCCTATGTGGATCCGGAGACGTGGCTCCCCTACCGAGTAGAACACGCGCGGCGAGATGGAGACCGGCGCACGGACCTCACGATCACGCTCGATCATCGGCGCGGAGTCGCGCGCCTGAGCACTGGTCGAACGATCCCGATTTCCCCGCAGACGCGGGATGTCGTCGCCTTCCTCTATCATCTGCGCACGCTCCCGCTTCGGCCGGGAAGCCGTCATCAGTTCTCCCTTCTGAGCGAGAGAAGGCGTCTTCTCGTTCACGCGGACGTCGGCTCCCGCACCTCGATCCAGACGCGCCTCGGGCGCTTCGAGGCGCTTGAAATCGCATTACGCGTGGAGGCCGTTGGGGGGAAAGCGACCGAGACCTCTCATCTGCGCCTCTGGCTCTCCGCTGATGAGCGACGCGTGCCGTTGATGATCACGGCCGAGGAAAGGCTCGGGGAGATCCGAGTCGAGCTGATCGAGATAGCGGCGGGTGCTACTGTGAGCCAAGAGTCGAGCACGGGATCGCCGGCAATTCTCTCCTCTTTGGAGTAAGCCCGATGAGCGCGCGAGAGAAAGCGCTGTTGATGACGGCGGACGAGATCGAGCGAGCGCTCGAGCAATTGGCCGCAGAGATCGCGGCGTCTGAGCCCGCGACCGACAAGCTGATGCTCGTGGGCATTCGCACGCGGGGCGTGCCGCTCGCTCGCCGCTTGGCGGAGATCTTGCGGCAACGATATGCCCGCGATCTCCCGGTCGGCACCTTGGACATCACTTTCTATCGAGATGACCTGAGTCGCATCGCGCCGAATCCCGTCGTGAAGACGAGCGAGCTGCCGCGCGACATCACCGGTCGCGTGATCATTCTCGTGGACGACGTGCTTTACACGGGGCGAACGATTCGCGCAGCACTCGATCACCTCATGGACTACGGACGACCGGATCGCGTGCGGCTGGCTGTGCTCGTGGATCGCGGCCATCGCGAGCTGCCCATTCAGGCGGATTTCGTGGGGCGCGTGATCCCGACCGAGCGGAACGAGATCATCAAAGTCATGCTCCGCGAAGTGGATGGAGAGGACCGAGTCCTTCTGTTGGAGAGGGAATCATTCGATGATGCCTGATTTGGAGGGAGAGCGGCAAGAAGCGTCGCGCGAGCTGTCCGAGCGCACTGGGCTTTCCCCCTCGCATCCGCGAGCGCATCTCAAGCGGAAAGACCTGCTCGGAATTCGCGATCTCGATCCCGAAGAGATCCTCCTGATTTTGGATACCGCTGAGGCGTTCAAGGAAGTCTCCGAGCGGGAGATCAAAAAAGTCCCTACGCTGCGCGGGAAGACGGTGGTGAACCTCTTCTTCGAGCCCTCGACGCGCACGCGCACGAGTTTCGAATTGGCGGCCAAACGCCTCTCGGCGGATACGGTCAGTATCGCCACGACGACGAGCAGCCTGATGAAAGGAGAGACGCTGCTCGATACGGTGCGGACGCTGGAGGCGATGGCTATTGATGCGCTGGTCGTGCGCCACTCGATGGCGGGCGTCCCGCATCAACTCGCGCGCCATCTTCCCATCCCCGTCATCAATGCGGGCGATGGCGCGCACGAGCATCCCACGCAAGCCCTCCTGGATGCCTTCACGATCCGCGAACGGAAGGGACGGATCGCGGGATTGAAAGTCGCCATCGTCGGCGATCTCTTGCACAGTCGCGTCGCTCGCTCGAACATCTATCTGCTGACGAAGCTCGGAGCGAGCGTGTGGGTGAGCGGCCCGCAGACGCTCGTGCCGCCGCATTACGAGCAATTGGTTCCCGATGGCCTGTATGTCACGCCGAAGCTCGAAGAAGCGCTCGAAGGCGCTGACGTCGTCATGGCGCTTCGCATCCAACTCGAACGGCAGAAGGAGTGCTTCTTCCCCTCCCTGAAGGAATATGCCCTTCGGTTCGGCCTGACGCGCGAGCGATTGCGATTGGCGAAAGAGGATGTCCTCGTCTTACATCCGGGACCAATGAATCGCGGGATCGAGATCGCCTCCGACGTCGCCGATGGTCCGCATTCGCTCATTCTCGATCAAGTCGCCAATGGTGTCGCTGTGCGCATGGCCGTCCTCTATCTCCTCATGGGCGGAACGTCCGCGTGAGCGATGGAGGCATGGGCTTGGCGAGCTTCCGCCTCCTACGCTATGCTGAGTGCTTCGCGCTTCGAGAACGACATCTCCCGGTGGGGAGAGGGGAATGCCTCGTATGGCCTCGTGGATTGCCGAACTGAAGGAGATCGTGGGGAGCGAGGATGTCATCACCGATCCCGAACAGCTCCTCGTGTATGAATGCGACGGGTTGAGCATTCATAAACACCTCCCTTCGGCCGTCGTCTTCCCGGAATCAGCGGAAGAGGTCGCCAACGTCGTCAAGGTGCTGTGGCGGCATCGCGTTCCCTTCTTGGCGCGGGGAGCAGGCACGGGACTGAGTGGCGGAGCCGTCGCGGTCGAAGGAGGCGTAATCCTCGAACTCGCTCGGATGAATCGCATTCTGGAGATCGATTACGAGAACCAGCTCGCGGTCGTGGAGCCCGGAGTGATCAACCTGATGCTCACGCGCGCGGTGGCCGACGCCGGATATTTCTACGCCCCGGATCCTTCCAGTCAGATGGCCTGTACGTTGGGTGGAAACGTCGCGGAGAATGCCGGCGGTCCGCACTGCTTGAAGTATGGCATGACCGTACATCACATCCTGGGGCTCGACGTCGTCTTGCCTGATGGAGAGATCGTGACGCTCGGCGGTCATGGGACGGACGCCATAGGATATGACCTGCTCGGCCTCTTCATCGGCTCCGAAGGGACGTTTGGGATCGCGACGAAGATCACCGTTCGTCTCACGCGACGACCGCAAGCGGTGAAGACCCTGCTCGCCGACTTCTTGAGCGTGGAAGACGCCAGCCGCGCCGTCTCGGCGATCATCGCCGCTGGGATTTTGCCCTCGGCCTTGGAGATGATGGATCGCGCCACGATCGAAGCCGTCGAAGCTTCCGTCTATGCGGCCGGCTTGCCAACGGACGCAGCGGCCGTGTTGCTCATCGAGGTGGATGGGCTAGCGGCGAGCGTCGAATACGACGCTGGGCGCATTTTCGAGATCTGTCGCGCAAACGGTGCGCGTCAGATCCTCGTCGCGCGCGATGAGGGCGAACGAGCCCGCTTATGGGCCGGCCGCAAGGGGGCGTTCGGCGCGCTCGGGCGGATCAGTCCTGACCTCATGGTGCAGGACGCGGTGATTCCACGCAGTAAACTCCCCGAAGTCCTACCCGAGATTTACCGCATCGCGGCGCGATATGGTCTCCGCATGGCGAACGTCTTTCACGCAGGCGATGGGAATCTGCATCCCAACATTTGCTTCGATGGGCGAAATCCCGATGAGGTACAGCGAGTGAAGGAAGCCTGCCGCGAGATCATGGAACTCTGCGTTCGCGTCGGCGGTTCCCTCACGGGCGAACATGGCGTCGGATTGGACAAGATCGCCTACATGCCTCTCGTCTTCACTGAGGACGACCTGGAGGCGATGGCGCGCGTGCGCGCCGTGTTCGACCCGGAAGGGCTTTGCAATCCCGGAAAGGTCCTTCCCGTGCGACGCTGCCGCGCGTTTTGAAGGTCCATGACGACGCTTCAAAAAGCGAACGAGGTAGAGCGAGCGTTGATCTCCATCGTGGGGGAGGCGAACATTCTGTGCCCGGCCCCCGAGGCCTACGCCATTGATGATCGGCGTCCATCGTTTGTCGTCCTCCCGGAGACGAGCGAGGAGGTCGCGGCCGTCCTACGCTTGGCGCATGCGCAGGACCTGGCGGTCGTGCCGATGGGATCGGGCCGGCGGCTCTCGTTCGGCAATCTTCCGGAACGCGTGGATATCTTGCTCTCGACGCGCCGCATGAATCGCATCCTGGAGTATGAACCAGCCGATCTCACGGCGAGTCTCGAAGCCGGATGCCCGTTGGAAACGTTCAATCGAGTGGCCCTTCCATACCGGCAATGGTTGCCCTTCGATCCTCCCGATGCGGATCGCGCGACCGTGGGAGGCATCGCGGCAGCTGATGACTTCGGTCCTCTGCGCCATGGCTACGGACGACCGCGCGACGCGATCATCGGCCTGGAAGTCGCACAAGCAGACGGAACGCGCATCCGCGCAGGCGGACGCGTCGTCAAAAATGTCACCGGATACGATCTCAACAAACTCTTCGTCGGCAGCTTTGGGACGTTGGGCATCATCACCCGCGTGAATTTCAAACTCCGCCCGCTTCCCGAAGCCGAAGCGACGCTTCTCTTCCTCGATGCGGCTTGGGAAACGCTCGCGTCCGGCGCGCGGGAGATCTTGCAATCGGAATTGCTCCCAGCCGCTTTGCTGCTGGCCAACGAGGCAGCGATGTCTCCGTTGGGGCATGGGCAGAAAGCGTTGCTCGTGCGATTTCTGGAGACGGCTCCGGCGGTTGCCTATCAGGTCGAGCGTGCGAAAGCGCTCGCACACTCGCTCTCATTGGAGCTCATTGAACTCGAGAACGAAGCGAGTCGCGCGACATGGGAGAAGCTCAGCCGACTTCACCGACTCATTCCGACGGACCTTCGGCTCCGGCTCAGCGTGCTTCCCGCACACACGGTCGAAGCTCTGCACACGAGCGAACGCGCGCTAAGCGAGTGGCTCGATTTGCCATATCTCCTTGCGCAGCCGGGAACGGGCATCGTTCATATTGGAGGGAAGCTGGGGATTGAGAGCGAGGCTGACCTGCCCCAAGTGGGGCACTCGATCACCGATTTACGAACGACATGGGCGACTCGCCGGGGACAAGTGATCGTCGAACACGCGCCGCCGAAGCTGAAGCGGCACGTGGACGTATGGGGCGACGTAGGGTCGAGCCTACCGCTCATGCAAGCGCTCAAGCGCGCGTTCGATCCGAAGCGCATTTTGAGCCCCGGCCGATTCGTCGCGGGCTTATGAGGAGATAATGATGACGGCTGTTGTGCGCGCTCTGGATCGCGAGGCAGAGAAATTGCTCGCGTGCATTCATTGCGGGCTCTGCGTGAGCGCATGCCCGACGTATTTACAGCTCGGCGATGAGAACGATTCGCCGCGCGGGCGCCTCTATCTCATGCGAGCGGCGGCTGAAGGACGCCTGCCGATGACCTCCGAAGCGCTCACTCGCCACATAGACCTGTGCCTCGGCTGCCGCGCGTGCGAGACGGTATGCCCCTCGGGCGTGCACTATGGGCGAATACTGGAAGCGATGCGTGCCGATCTCGCGCGCCAACGAGTGACCATCGGAGAGCGAAGCATGCGGTTCCTCTTGAATCACATCTTCACGTCGCCGAGACGCTTGAAGTGGTTCCTCGCACCGGCGCGATGGCTGCGTCGCCGAGCCTCGATGCGGAAGCTTCTCGAACGAGAATTCCTTCCGACCCGTCTACAGCTCGCTCTGGAATTGCTGATGGCGACGTCCTCCGAAGACGATGCCGCTCTCTCGCCATCGAACCAACGGCGAGCATCCCCGTCCCCCTTGCCGCGGGATGCAAAGCGGCGCGTCGCCTTCTTCGCGGGATGCGTCGCCCGGGAGCTGTTCGAATGGACGAACCGCGCGACGAAAGACGTCCTGATCGCGCATGGTTGTGCTGTCGAGGATCCGCCGGATCAGGTATGCTGTGGCGCTCTGCACGCCCATGCTGGAGAAATCGAGACGGCGCGCGCCTTGGCGCGAAGGAACATTCGCCTCTTCGAACGCCATACCGTCGAAGCTATCGTCGTCAATGTTGCAGGCTGCGGCGCCATGCTCAAAGAATATGGAGAACTCCTCGCGGAGGATCCCGAATATGCCGCACGCGCTCGAGCCTTCGCCGCGCGCGTGCGCGACATCTCGGAGTATCTCGTCGAGATCGGATTGCGCCCAGGACCGCGTCCGATGAAGCTCACGGTCACCTACGATGCCCCGTGCCACCTGTATCACGCACAGCGCGTCACGACGGCGCCGCTTGAAGTGATTCGACGCATCCCCGGCATCACTTTCGTCCCATTGGTCGAATCGGAGATGTGCTGCGGGAGCGCCGGAATCTACAACCTGCGCCATCCCGAACTCGCCGAGCGACTGCTTCAACGGAAGCTCGAACATCTTCGCCGAACGGGTGCCGACGTGTTGCTCACGGGCAATGCCGGCTGCCTCATGTATCTTCGTCGTGGCGTGCGACGCGCTGGCCTTCCGATTCGCGTCATGCATCCGATCGAGCTTTTGGCGCTCACGTATGAATGAAGGAGGGCCCTTGGCGGGAGGGACAGGATGAAGATCCATCGGCTGCGCATCCCGACGCCATTCCCCGTCGGTCCGGTCAACGTCACCCTGCTTGCGGAAGATCCGATCACGCTCGTGGATTCTGGTCCGCGAACCGATGAGGCCTTCGCGGCCTTACGCGAACAAGTGAGAGCTTGTGGCTTCTCGCTGGAACAAATTCGCCGGATCGTCCTCACCCACTCGCACGAGGATCACGCGGGACAAGCAGCGCGGTTGCAAGCGCTCTCAGGGGCCACTGTCTATGCTCATCCTTGGGAGGTCGAGCGCCTGCGTCCTACTTTCGACTATGCGGCGTATCGCCATCTGCTCGCCGAACTCGGCGTTCCGGAAGAGGTCATCGCTCAATTCGAAGTCCTGCGTTGGAAGCTTCGGGAATTGATCGCTCCGATTTCAGAAGTCGCGCTTTTGGAGGATGGGGACGAACTCCCGTTCGAGCGCGAATCCTGGCGCGTCGTGCACACCCCCGGACATACGCCTGGCCATATTGGCCTCTTCTCCCCAAGTCGGCGTATCCTTATTGCTGGAGATACGGTCTTGAAGCACATCACGCCGAATCCCGTGTTGAATCCCGATCCTCGGGATGGACACCGACGCTTCCCCTCCCTTCGCCGTTTTCTCATGAGCGTGGATCAATTGCGAGACTTGGCCCCGACGCTCGTCGTCACCGGCCACGGGGAGGAGGTCGACGATTTCGAGACCTACTGGCGCGACATCCATCGTCATGTCCGGCAGCGACAAGAGGCCATGCGTGCGGCTCTCGGCACACAAGCGTTAACGCCGTGGGAACTGTCCTTGCGTCTGTTTCCCGACGCCCGCGCCGATCAACGATTTCTCGCGCTCTCGGAAACGATCGCGCATTTGGACTTCGCCCTCGCCGAAGGCGCGGTTCAGTGCGAGCGGCGCGATGGGATCGAATTCTACCGCTGGGCTTCATGGTCCATCCCCACGGGGAGTTGACGTCCACGTCCCTCCCCCCCTAGAATCGGAGTTGCGGTAGCGAGCGAATTCGGTGCATATGCGGAGAGAACCACAACGCGATGCCTGTCTCTTCACCGATCGCTCCCCAGGTTTTCGCTTCAGAGACATCCAAGGAGGTGAGAACGATGACGACGCCAATGACTTCTCGACTGATCGCTATCATCGGCGCGGGCCCGGCGGGAATCTATGCGGCGGGAAAGCTCGTTGAAGCCGGCCATCATATTGTCCTTTTGAATCGAGATATCAAGCCGGGCGGACTCGCCGAATATGGCATCTATTTCACGAAGCACCGGATGAAAGAAGGGATTCGGAAGCAATTCCGGCGCATTCTCGCCCATCCTCGTGTTCATTACTTCGGGCACGTTCGCGTGGGGAAGAATGGGGACATCACCCTGGACGAAGTGCGCGAGCTGTTGCGACCTGCGGCCGTTTTGATCACTACGGGCGCTCAGGGGACGAAGTTCCTCGGGATTCCCGGCGAACAGGCGCCGGGCGTCTATCATGCCAAGGATCTCGTCTACCACTACAACAATCTCCCTCCTTTCAGTCAGCGCACTTTCCTCATCGGCCAACGCGTGGCGATCATCGGCATCGGCAACGTGATGGTGGACATCGCGCATTATCTCGTGCACGCGCGCAAGGTGGAAGAAGTCATCGCCGTCGCTCGCCGCGGGCCCGGCCAACGTGCCTACACGGATAAGGAGTTCAAGGCCATTGCGGCCAACCTCGATGTGGAGGATCTGCGTCAGGAGTTGGAGCGCATTCGAGCGCGCCTGGAAGCGCTCGGCGAGAATGTCGAAGAGCTGTATCGCGAGCTGACGAAATACGTAGACGCTCCGCCGGAAGAGGGCCCGAGTCCCACGCGATTCCGCTTTCGATTCCTGTGCGCGCCGAAGGAGATCGTTCTCGGCCCCGAAGGCCGTCCGATCGCCCTGCGCGTCGAGGACACAGAGTTGGTGCGTCGCGATCATTCGATCGTCGCCAAAGGCTTGGGAACGTTCTGGGACATCCCGTGCGATACCGTCATCTTCGCCGTCGGCGACACAGTGGATGAGGGCTTCGGCTTGCCCGTTCGAGGGACGGAATACGTGACCAATCCGCATCCGGACCCGCATCATCCGGGCGATGAGGCCTATCAGGTATACGACCCCGAGAAAGGCGCGGTCCTCGAAGGCCTCTTCGTCGCCGGATGGTCGCGAAAAGCGTCCGACGGCTTGGTCGGGAAGGCTAAGCAAGATGGCGAGCGAGGAGCCGAAGCGCTCCTGCATTACGTGGAGCGCCTTCCCATCGAATCAGTGGAAGATCTCGCCGAACGCCTCGAGGCCTTCCGAACGCACCTTCGCGCGCGCGGCGTGCGCTTCGTCGAGTATCCCGATGTCCAACGTCTGGAAGACGTGGAACGGCGTGAGGCCGAGCGGCGCGGTCTCGAATGGTTCAAGTTCGCGACGGACGAGGAGATGCTTCGCGCGATCGAGTCCACAGCCGCCGTCGGATGAGGGACGAGCGCCGAGCCCGAGTTTTTCCTCAGCGTCCTTGACGGCGCTTAGGCACGATGCTACACATAAGGCGGTGTTGGATGAGAGATCGGCACGCGAGGTAATTTCGATGAGAAGACACCAAAGGGTTCTCGCTTGCTCCTTCGTTCTCGTCCCGTTGATCCTCGACCTGATGCCTCCGACGAGGCCGTCGGCACGGGATTTCGCTCCTCCTACGCACTCTCAAGATCAGGAGGGCATGGTCGTTCCGGAAGAGGAACCGAATGATACCCCGTTGACGGCGCAGGTCGTTCCTTTCCCGCGCCCGGGTGAGAAGGTCGTCTTCCGAGGGCGCGTCGCGCGTGGCGATAAGGGAAGCCGCAGCGAGCAGTTGGAGACGTTCTTCAGCCAATTCGACATTGAGGTCGGTGACATCCACGATTGGGTCGTCGCCGATCCCGATGCACTTGGCGCAGCGGCTCCGGGAGATGGACCGATCCCTCTCCGGATCACAGCTGATTGGAGACCGGCGACCTCAGGGCAACAAGCCCAACAGGCGATCGATCTTGACTTCTGGATCGGCATGCTCGTAGATGATCGAACGTTCTTCGTCGACGGCTTCAAGGCTATGAGCGACGTCCAGATGGCGACGGATCAACGTCCGGAATCCTGGCCCCGGCGCGATCAGCCACACTACGCCATCGTCCTGTACCTGCAACCGAAGGGCGTGCGAATCCGAGACGGGGAGCCGCTGCCCAACGATGGGTTCGCGCGAAAGCTCGTGATCGGCATTCAGCACTACGCGGGCTCGGCAGCCGAATATACCGTGACCATCGAAAACTTGGCTTCGCTCGGAACAGGACAAGCCTCTTTTACAGGGCTAGAATCGCACCAAGTTGATGATGGGTTGCTCTCGGCCCAATTTTTCGCCGGACCATCAGGCGGGATTATCCTTAACCGGTTCCGCCCTAGCCGCTATCCAGCGCGGCTCGTCGCCATCAGTCATCCCTTCTTTCGCTTCCGCGATCTTCCCGACCCAAGTGGTAAATCCATCCGCGTACTCGTGCTCGCTGGCGAGAGCGACCGATTCGACGCAGCACCGCCTCCTTTGAATCAAGCCACGGTCCTATTCGATAAAATGCTCCCGATTCCTCGGACGATCGAGATGATCGGCGAAGTCATAGACCTTCCCATTGATCCCCCCGTGACCATTGAATCTGGTGTCGTCTACGTTGGACTTCAGTTCCCTTCCGACCCGATTGAGCAAACGGGGATCGCATTGGCTTTTGATCGAAGTCCCGCACAATTTCTTCGCACATATTTTTCGGCCGATAACGGCCAGACGTGGGGGCGCCCACGACGAGATGAGCCGTTCACGGGCCTGCCCGTCTTCATGAATGCCAATATTCGAGCGACATTCGCTTTCGGGAAGACCGTATCTTCTCAAATTGTGCGCGAATCGTCATTGAGAAAACGACTCGGGGGGGATCGCTCGTTAGCTTCTCTGAAGCCGCTTCGAATTGAACGCTCTGGTGAAGTGAAGGCCGGGGAGATTGTCAGCCAGCACTAGGATCGATGATGGAGGCTGAAGGGATAGACGTTCTTCGACTCATCGCCGAGAGAAAGATCGCGGAGGCGATCGAACAAGGAGCCCTTGATAACCTCTCACTCAAAGGGCGACCCTTAGACCTCTCTTGCGATCCTCTGGAGCCGCCCGAACGGCGATTGGCGAACAAGGTCTTGAAGAACGCCGGGCTCGCTCCCCTCGAACTCTCGCTGCACCGCGAGTTGACCGAGCTGCGGCGAGAATTCGCTCGCGCGAAAGATTTGACTGAGAAGGCGCGCCTCGCCCGCGAGATCCGCTGGCTCGTCTTGCAGATCAATGTGATGATGAAGACTACGCCATCGAATGAGTGGCTCCCATGAGCCGCTCTTGTTCGATCCCTAGTGCGATTCTTCGATGAGCGGCGACGTGAGGAGCGTCATCCTTCTATCGTGGCCGGTTTCAGCGCTGAATTCCTGTTGGGAAGATGCGCCGCGCTGAGCCGATATAGATGGCCTCACGCGCATCCCCATCAGTGAGCGAGGCTTGGAAGTAAGTCTTGCCATTTTCGAGTAAGACGAACTCGCCGATCCGTGCAATTCGGCCATCTCGCTCAGGAGCCCGATCGCCGATCTCGGCGACCGTCGTGGTGATGGTCAACGGTCCCAAGCTGACCAGGTAGAGCCCTTCGGGCGCGTCCCTCCCGACGACTGTCGCGCGAAAGACGAGTTGCTCCTGGTTATTGCTGCTCAACTCGCCGAAGCGCTCGAAGCGCCCTGGACCGAAAGGAACGTTGCCTCCTTGCATGACTTTCGACTGGAAGAAGACGAGGGGACCGACAGTGATCGCTTGGAAAATTCCCTCGCTAGCGCGCTCGCCGGTCAGAGTCGCGACGAAAGCCAGCTCGTTTCGGTTCAACGAGACGGAGCGAAATTGGTCGAAACGTCCAAGGCCTGGGCCTCCCGGAGCATCCTCTCCAGAAAGGGCGATCGGTCGGGCGAATTCGCTGAGCTGGGGAAAGAGCGTCATCAGGAAGATTCCCTCTGACGCCTCGTCTCCCTCTAACTCTGCGATAAAGGCGATGCGCACGGTCCCCAACGGAAAAGCGTCAATGGAGAGCGTGGAGAAATCGCCGAATGCGCGATAGCGTCCCCGACGAACGCCGATGGGTTGTCCTTGAAGGACGAGAGCACCCACATCTCCTCCCGCGAGGAGAACGAAGAAAAGCCCGCTTCGCGTTCGTTCTCCCTCACGGACGAGGGCTCGGAAGACGACGACTTCCGTCTCCGGGACCGGCAGGAGGCCGAATACGCGGATGCGATCCGTGAGTTCCAACCGCTCAAAGGCGGAGAAGTACCCACGCGTCTGCGGTGCCGGTTGCCCAGCGAGCACGAGGGGACGAGCGCGCGCGCGGGCTCGGACGACGAAGAGTCCGCTTGAAATCTCACCCCCGTCTACGGTAGCGTGAAACACCACAGTTCCCCGCCGATTGATCCGCAGGGGACCGAACGCTCGGAAACGAGCGCCACGTGTCATCGGCGCCTCTTCACCGACTGCTACAAGCCGAAGCGGACGCGGGCCGCTCTTCAAGAAGATGCCTTCGGGAGTCGTGTACACGATGTCCTCATGATCGTTCACCGAAAGGTGGGCTAACTCGAGCGTCGGTTCTTGACGTTTCGCCGCGCGCGGCTCTTCCTTCGACGGGAGTCCGAGCGCCGCAAGTCCCGCAATAAGCGACAGGGTGATCCCAACCGATCTTCGTCGCATCTTCAGCTCCCGATTGTCATTCATCTCGCGAACGCAGACTCTCCCTGGCGGTGATCGGCAAGGACGGCGACCACGTGGCCGACGCCAAAGGGATGGGCATAGGCGAGGACGCGGTGCTGAAATGGAGTCTCTGCAACCGCTCCGACCGCGATCAAGATCGGACGATGGCCGCATTCGACGGCGAGATCGCGCAGCTCGGGCTCGATTTGAGAGAGCCGAGCGAGATCTCCGCATTCCAAGGAGGAGACGATCTCGCGGTCGAAATCGGCGGCGCGAGGGTGATAGCCATAGGGAGTCGTCTTGCTCAAGCGATGGCTCAGGTTCGCACTGGCAATGAAGACAGCGCGACGTCCGAGCGCGCGCACCGCACGTTCAACGCATCGTCCGTAGCTGATATGGTCGCGATCGGGGAGATAAGAGCTGCCCAGGACCACGAGGCGGCCCTGCCATCTCGCTTCGCGAAGGAAATAGAGGGGCACAAGCGCTCCATGATCGAGGGGCGCTCCCTCAGGGATCTCGAAGACCTGCATCCGATGATCGAGGACCTCGCTGATGATCTCGTCCACGAGCGCCAGATCGTTCTCGAACTGAAGGATGAGTGACGGAAGCCCATGATGAGCGAACGAGCCACGCAAGACGTCCCCGAGGTGGATGCCGAAGGCGTGGAACGCGACAGGAGCATGAGGGGTAGCGAGGACGACCGTCTCCGGATTCACATGCGCGATCGCGCGCGCCAGGGACTCGATCGCCTTCACCAAGGGAGCGGCCTGACGCACCAGTTCGCCGCCCACGGCGCCGATCAGGATCGGCGCATGAGGAAGGACCACCGTCATGGCGATGCTGATCGTCATGGGTGAAGGGTTCGCACGGCCATCAAAGTTCGCAATCGTTCCGGCGCCTCCCACACATATCGCTTCATTCCCCGCAAATACCATCGGAAGCCGAAGGCGCGCATCTCGCGATAGGCGCGCTCGGGATCCCAACCCTCGTAGAGGATGCGATAGAGCGCAATAATGACGCCCGTGCGATCGGCTCCACGACGACAGTGGACGAGGACGGGACGAGCAGCAGGATCGGCGAGAAGCATCAGGACGTGGAGAACGGCCTCATCCCGAGGGGGCCGCCATCCGCTCAAGGGGATGTTCACATAGTGCATGCCAAGCGATTCCACGAGCGCTCGCTCGCGCGCGGCGCGCTCGCCCGGTCCGCGTAGGTCAATCACCGTCCTCACCCCCAGTTGGGCGAGATACTGAAATCCCGTCTCGCTCGGTTGCCCCGAACGATAAAGGCCGTCAGCGACCCGCGCGAAGCGCGGCAGTCCAGGGAGAGCCGCTCTCTCTTGCGGCCAGGCCCATGGGAGTGCAGCGAAGAGGAGAAAAATCCACCAAAGTTGTCTCACGCGCGCCTTCATCCGCACTCCCCGTTGACGTCGTCGCCTCAAAGTCAAAGCTCGGCGGAAAACATAGCACAAAATCCGCCTTCCTCCAACCCATCCCCTCGCCCCGCGAATCGTCGCGCGTGCTTTCGCGTCCTCACGAGAGAACGATGGTGTGATCCGGAGCGCGCAATTCGTAGCGAATGCCGCGCCACGAAATGCGGCGCGAGAAGGCAGCAATCAGGCAATTGTAGAAGAAGAGCATGCTCGCCAATGGATAAAGGAACCAATGTGCCGCGCGGTACGGACGCAATTGCTCGCGATAAGCAGTGAGGATGCGCTCGATAGCATACGTGCGCACCATTGCCTTTAGAACACCTGGAACATAGATGGCGAGGAAAGCGAGCACTGGTTCAGTCGCCTCTCCCTTTGAAGCGAACTGAGCGATGGCACGAGCGCCTGACCAGAAGAAGGCGGTCAGGAAAAGACTCGTGCCCAGCATAAGAAACGCCCAGAGATGGAAAGCATATCGGCGCGTGATGATGATCTGACGCGTAGTGAATTCCAACACGTCGCGCAGTGAACATTCGCTCAATGACGGGAGTAAGCATTGCGGGACGAAGACCACCGATCCGCCAGCGCGTCGAAGGGCTTCCGTCAGCCGATAATCGTCTGAGACGCTTCCCCGCCAATATTCGCGCAAGCGAATGCGATCAGCCGTCTCGCGTCGTAGCGCCATTGATCCCCCCCAAGCGAAATTGCGAGGATGAGGGCCGAGAGCCGTCACGATCGGCGCATTCCAGAGCGAGCGCAAGAGCGAGGCCAGGCTCCCTGTTGGGATGTACCATCGGTACCCGGTCGTCGCCCCCAGCTCGAGCGCACGCAGCGGGGCGATCAGATGCCGCAACCAGTAGCGATCGCGCAGCGCATCGCTGTCGGTGAAGACATAGACTTCGGGCTTCGTTCCGCTTGAGCGCGTTTCGAGATGCTCCAGGGCAACGAGCAAGTTGTGCACCTTCTGGCCGCAGTCGCGCGCCCGCCCAGCTTCGAGGATCGTGACCGGCGCTCCCGGCTCCCGCTCGATGACCTCTCGGATGACGGCGTAGGCCGGATCAGCATGCGATTCGAGGACGAAGATCACTTCGTATTCGGGATACTCCTGCTGCCGGAGCGCGCGCACGTTCTCGCGAAGCTCGGGATCCACGCCGCGACACGGAACGATCACAGCAGCCGGGGGGTAATAGGGCGGCGGATCTGCGTTCAAGTGCTCCCGCACATAGTTCCAATATCGAATCCCGACCCACAGGGATCCCCAGCTCTGCACGGCTGCCAGCGCCACCACGGGCCAGAACATCGTCAGGGCAAGAGCGCGAAGACGCGCGCCGGTCCGCCGGATCCTCCCTCGATCGGAAGCACGCCGATGATGATGATCGCTCCACGAGGAGGCAGTAGACCCAATCGCGCGACGTTCTCCAGATGATACTTCCCCGCTCCGTGCATGATGTGATGCACGCGAAAGTCCTTCGAGGGCCCGAAATCCACGCTGAGCGTGTCAATGCCGATGCCGTGAATCCGCCGTTCGCGAACGAGGAATTCCGCCGCCTCCGGCGAGAACCCAGGGAAATGCATCACCCCTTGAGCATCTCGATTTCGATACGCCTCCGGATTCTCCCACCGCGCATCCCATCCTGTGCGCATGAACACAACAGCTCCGCGAGGGATTCGTCCATAGCGCCGCTCCCATCGCCGAATGTCCTCGACCGTGAGCTGATAATCGGGATCGCGGGCGACCTTCTCCCGCACGTCAATGACGACAGCCGGAGCGATCAACTGTTCCGGACGAAGTTGGTCCACCGATGCCCGACCGGCCACGAAGTGATTGGGAGCATCCACATGCGTCCCCATGTGTTCGGGCATGGCGAAGAAGCCAGAGAAGACGCCATCGCGTTCCAACGTCGCGATGGTGCGGAACTCGAAAGGCCGATACTGCTCGCCTGGCCAGTAGGGGATCGTCGGATTCAGGCGGTGCGTCAAATCCACGACGCGTCCGCGTCCGGCCAGCACACGCTCCACGCGACCTTGCGCCGCAACAAACGGCGCGGCCGCAACTGTAGCGGCGAGCGTCAGGAGAGCGGCGGCGAACGTCCTCTTCCTCATAGAACGGTTCCCTCCCGACTCATTCGCTGTGCGCGCGAGCGATGGAGAGAGCACGCCCCATCCCCAGATAAGTGAATCCCGCCCGACGCGCGCGCTCGGGATCGAAGAGGTTGCGCCCGTCCAAAAGAACATCGCCTCGCATGACGCGTCGAAGCGCAGCGAGATCGAGCTGACGAAACTCCTCCCATTCGGTGACGAGAACAAGGGCATCGCACTCACGCGCGAGGTCTATCGGATCAGTCGCATATGAGAGCGCGAGATCGGGATGCTCCGCTTTCGCGTTCTCCATGGCAACCGGGTCATAGACCTTGACCCGCGCGCCTTCGTCTTGCAACACCCGCGCGATCGTCATGCTCGGAGCATCGCGAATATCATCCGTGTTTGGTTTAAAGGCCAATCCCAATAGCCCGATCGTGCGCCCCTTCAGAGACCCAAGCACGGCGCGGAGCTTCTCAATTACAACGCGACGTTGATAGGCATTGGTCGTTTGCACAGCGCGGAGCAAAGCCGGATCATAGCCGACCTGCTCCGCCGATCGAATCAGGGCCATGAGATCCTTTCCAAGACAACTGCCGCCCCATCCGATTCCCGCCCGCAAATAATGCGGGCCGATGCGATGATCGAGCCCCACAGCTTCCATGACGCGCGCCACGTCGGCACCGACGCGCTCGCAGATATTGGCGATCTCGTTGGCGAAACTGATCTTGAGAGCGAGGAACGCATTCGAGGCGTACTTGGCCATCTCGGCACTATTCCAATCCATCCACAGGAGCGGCACACGCCGCAGTCCCTCCGGACGAGGGGGAATATAATCCGGCGTTGGGAACGTTTGCTCCAGGATCGGGCGATAGAGCTGTCGCACCAAGGGAACCGCTCTCGCATCCTCTGCGCCGACGATGATCCGATCCGGGTACAGGCAATCGTGCAATGCATTCCCCTCTCGCAAAAATTCCGGATTGCTGACCACGAGCACCTGGCCCGTGAACGATGAGGTCCGAAACCATTCAGCCATCCATCGGGCTGTTCCGACAGGGACTGTCGACTTACTCACAATGAGGCGCGTCGCGCGGTCGGCCACGCGCTCAAGCGCGCGTTTGAGCGTCTGCAAGACGGCCTCAATGTGGCGGAGATCCACGTGTCCATCTACACGCGGGGGGGTACCAACGGCGATCAAAATCGCGTCGGCCTTCGCGATCGCCGACTCGGCATCTTCCGAGAACGCGAGTCCTCCCACATCCATTTGAACGCGCAAGAGACGTTCTAAACCGGGTTCGTAAATGGGCGAGAGACCTTCGCGCAATCTCGCGATCTTTCGCCGATCCACGTCCACGCCCACGACGGTATGCCCAATGTGACTCAGACAAGCGGCCGTGACCAATCCCACATATCCTGTCCCGATCACACAGACGTGCATCTTCTCCCCCATGACTCTATCGGACCGAACGCAGGATCAAAGGTTGACTACTATAGCACTCGCCCGATTCTCCGTCAAAACCTTTCCCTCCCACTTCTTCGACGCGCGGCGTACAGCAACGCGTTTTTGTCGAAGCAATGGGCTCCTTCTCCCATCTCTCCTCCTCATGGTAGAATACCTCTTCGCGAATCGCACGGGGAGGAGGACATGCCGAATGGGCTGACCCCCGAAGAACGCAGAGAGATTCGCGCTCGGCTCGAGCGGGCGTTTGAGAAATCGGTGGCCGACGCCTTGATGGAGGTCTTCGAGCGAATGGCGGAGCGACAAGCGGAGATCGCTCTTCGGGAAGACCTGCGCGCACTTCATGGCGTCGTCCAAGAGATAGCTACTGCCCTGAGGAACCTGCAAAGAGTGGTCGCCCAATTGGCCGAGGCCCAAGCGCGAACGGAGGAACGTGTCGGGCGATTGGAAGAGGCTGTCGCACAGCTCGCTGAGGCCCAAGCGCGAACGGAGGAACGTGTCGGACGATTGGAAGAGGCCGTCGCACAGCTCGCTGAGGCTCAAGCGCGAACGGAGGAGCGCGTTGGACGATTGGAGGAACGAACTGCACGGCTAGAGGAGATCGTCGCGCAGTTGATTGAGGCCCAGGCACGCACGCAAGAAGAACTACGAGCGCTCGCGGCTTCCCATGCCGAGGCGATCAAGCGACTCGAGCGCCTTGAGCAAATCGTCGCTCAAGTGGTGGAGACGCAGCAGCAAATGCTCGAGGAACAAGTGCGTATGCAAAGGACCATGCGGCAATTGGCCCAACAGCTCGGCGCCATCAGCGAGACATTGGGTGCGGATCTGGAAGACATGGCGTACATTGTGCTTCACGATGTGCTCAAGCGAGAGCTGGGGTGGGACGTTGAGCCGTTGGAGCGGACGTGGAAGAAATGGAACGATGAGATGGAGGAGATCAACATCTTCGGGCGAGCGCACGATCCGCGACGGCCCGATGTGGTGATTTGGATTGTGGGCGAAGCCAAATACAACCTGACGGTGCGCGAGGTCGAACGATTCGCCCAACTGGTGGAACGCGCGCGGGAGCATCTGAAGGGCGAGGTCTTCCCCGTGTGCTTCTGCCGTCGAGCGCGACCAGAAGTAGAGGAGCGCGTGCGAGAGCTGGGCTTCCGCCTCGTGTATTCCTACGGCCGCCTCCTCTAGCCCCGCATTCGAGAGGACGCGATTATCCCCAGAGGAGCCGCCAACTGAGAGAGACGCCAGTTCGACTCCTGTTCGAGAGCGTGCTCGTTCAAGCAATACACCGTGGGGGCCGCCTCCGTGGAGAAGAGGGCCGCGCATAGACTTTCGATCTCTCGGGCGAGCGATGAGGGCGTCCCTCCCATTTCTTCATTGTGATGGACGACAACGATCGTGCGAAGCCGCGCGCTCCTCTCTATGACTGGTGACGAGGGTGCCGCCTCTGAAGATGTGCTCTCGACAGATGGGGATTTCAACTCTCTCTCCAAGCGGCTCAACCGATCCTGATAGTAGACGAGCGTACGGTGGATCTCGTCGAGCATTGCTCCCGGCTCACAATGAATGGCGCGCACGGCCAGGGGCTCTCGACGTCGCGTGAAAAAGAGCGTCAGCCAGTCCCCCTCCACGGAGATGAGCACCGCATCTTCATCCGATGGGAGCGTTGCCATCCAACCGCTCTCAGCTAAATTGTTCGGGACGATGAATCCGGGATGGAGTCCCGCCTCCACGAGGAGCTCTTCATAAGCGCTGAGCACATCCGTGCGAGCAGCGACGGCCAGGAATCGCTCGCCTTGCGCGACGACTTCCCGCTCGGAAGAGGAAGCGTTCGACGACGCCCTCTGACGTCGGAGGGGAAATCGTTGAACCGCGATCGTCAACTCGGAGGCTGAGATTCCAACGAGACGTTCGATCTTCCATGCGATCATGGAGGCCAGCTCGTCTTTCGCTTTCGGCGCGTCCTCAAGCTCCAACAAGAAGACCCGGCACGTCGCCGAGGGCAACGTCACCGCCCATCGTCGCGCATAGCGCACTCCCGCTTTTTCCCTCGCGCGCTCCAGTGCACGAAGCAACGGCTCCCTCGCACGTACATTCTTCCCCTCGAAGGCGGGTTCGAGCACTCCCTCTCCCAAGGGCTCGACGGCAGCGCGACGAACGAAGAGGCGCCCGCGCCGCTGTCGCACCTCCACGACGACGATCTCGCGCGATCGAAGGGCCAACGCCGTCGGCGGCAACACAGGCGCCATGAAGAACATGCGCATGCGGTCGGGGAGTGCGGAGAAGACTCTACGCATCATCGTGCTCGCTCACCATTCGCTATAAGGTGTCCCCTCGGATGAGAGCCCTTCGGCTCCGCTCTTAACATCCCGGATCCCCACCTTTCCCTCGACCGAAAGTGGCTGATCCTCCGGGACCGGAACCCACGTCTCGCGCGATCCCGTGATGGGATCCAACGGCAACTCGCGCAAGTATCCCTTCTCAACCAACTCCTGCAGGGACTCCGGATATCGGCCGTAGTCGGCGGCGAACTCTTCGATCTGGCTCCGCAGCAAATGCAGGTTTTGCTTGAGCACGGCTTCGCGCGCGCGCAAGATCACTCGTTGGTAGGCGGGAATAGCGACGGAGACTAAGATCGCCACGACCGTCAGGACGATGATCACTTCCAGCAAGGTGAAGCCTCGCGGAGTGCGAGCCTCACCAATCGCGATATCGCGTCCCATCCAGCGCAACTCCGTCGCTGAGCGAATAAACATCGAACACATTCTGCCCGCCCCAAGAACGAGCGTTCGGTTCATCTTGCGTCGAGCGCAACCCCCATTCGGCGCGACCGGTCATCGGATCCACAGGGATACGCCGCAGGAACCGTATCTTCCGATCCGGACTTCCGGCCAGTTGCACGCCATTGACGAGCACTTCGAGATTGGGGGGATACCCCTCGGTCTCGGCCTGGGTCTCCAATCGGCTGATGAGCCCAGCGTCATACGCGCGCTTGTAGCGATCAATGGCCGTACGCAGCTCGCGAAGCGCCCGACGCAATTCGACCTCGCGCTGCCGCTGAACGGCATTGCGCGCAATCGGGATGGCTGCTGCCGTGAAGATGCTCAGGATGGCGATCGTGAGGATCAGCTCCAAGAGGGTGAACCCCTGAGCGTGCCGACGTCCTCCCTCTCGCATACAACGTCTCTCCGGAATCATCTGACGGCGACCGTCAGCGGCACGGCCTTGCCTCCCACGGTTCGACCGTCGGCTGTGACGAATCGCGTCGCGGTGGCGTCCACCTCAAGCTGCGAGCTGCCACCCTGCAAGACGTCGAAGAGGAGAACGGCCAGACGTCCTCGTGCGGGGCGTGCCGAACCGGTCGCTCGCACGGTGAGTATGATCTTTCCACTGGGATCGTGCTGCGTGCGGACTTCGGCTGGAGCCTCGCTACTTGTGAGCGCCCCTCCATCGGCCACATTGACCAAGCGCAGCATCTGCGGATTGTAGGTGAGCGCTACCGTCGCTTCGCGAATCTCCTCTCTGCCATTGATGAAGAGCGCGATTTGCACCCACTCGCCCGCTCGCGGCGTGGCCGTGCTCATCTGCAGCGAGAGCTGGATTGGTTCCCCTTCCAACGCCCCAGGAGCCGGAGTGACACTGGGAGCTTCGGTCCGCGATGGCGGCGTCGCCGTGGATTCGGGTGCTTTTTTCTCCTCCGGACTCACGGCTCGGGCGACGCCATGAGGGGACGCGCCCATCTGCGACATCCGCGTTTGCTCCAGGAAGCGCTCGATCGTCAAGCTCGCGCCTTGACTCTGCAGCGTCCCAGCCAACCGTGCCAGCCGATCTCGCTCCTCGATCGAAGCCGCCCGCAGGATATGGGGCGTCACCGTGATGAGGATGTCCGTCGTGTTGCCTGTTTGCTTGGGAATGCTGAAGAATCGCCCGATCACGGGCAAGAAGCCGAGGAAGGGGATGGTCGTGCGCCCCTGCTCATCGCGTTTCTGCGCGACAGCGGCCATCATCGCCGCTTGGCCGGTCCGGACAGTCGCCACGCTCTTCAACTTCCGCGTCGTGAAGACGGGCGTCAGGCTCGTCGGCCCTTCATTGTACCCCGACGTTTCCACCTCCATCTCCAGCTTCACATATTCGTCGCTATAGACCGTGGGCGTGATCGTCACGTTCAGCCCGACGGGCCGATATTCGATTTGCGGATAGCCGAAGCCGAAGATGTTGCCAGGAAATCCCGGCAGTTGCCCACCCGGTTGTTGCCCCGGCTGCGTCGGGGCGACATTCACGAACGAGGTTGGGATCGAAGCCGTTTGAATGGGAATCTGGCGACCAATGTTCGCCGTCACCTGCTGCCCATCCAGAGCATGCACTTGAATACTATCAATCAAGTTGCTCCGACCGCGCGTTTGCAGGAAGCGGATGATGCTCGTGGGGATGGCGAGCGCCAACCGCTGCTCGGTGATGATCTGCCCCATCGTCACCCCGAGGAGGTTCAACGTGCCCGGACGAATCGGTCCCTGTGGCGCGGTGGTGAAGAAACCATCGTAGAGCAACTGGTTCCCGATCTCGATGAGATCGTTGCGCGCGACCTCGTAGATGCTGATGTCAATCATCACCTCGGGCTTCTCCTTGTCGATGCTCTCGATGATCTCTTGGAAGAGCTTGAGGTTCTCCGGCGTCGCGCGTACGATCAAGGCTCGCAAATCTTGATTGAGCACGATCTGCGCGCGCAATTGACCGGCCATGGGCGCCAACTGTTGCTGCACCTGTACGGGATCGGCATGCCTCAGATAAAAGGTTTGCACGCTCGTCTGCTGCAAGCGATTGCGATTAGCCGGTTGATCGAGGGCCACGATGATCGTATTGTCACTGATGGGCTGGAAGAAGAGCCCATGGCTGAGGAGGATGGCATCCAGCGCTTGCGCTTTGGTGACGTTTCGCAACTCGATCGAGACGCGTCGTCCCTCGGGCACGCTTTGATCGAAGAGCACGTTCAAGCCGAGCTGGCGGCCAAGCTGTGCGATGATCGCCCTCAAATCGTCTCGAAAGATGACGTCCTGTCGCGCTTCTTCCTGCGGCGGCTCGGGCGGAAGCTCGGGTCGTGCGCGCCCGGCCTGTAGCTCGGGAGGTCCAGGCGATCCGAACGTCGAATTCGTGGGCACGGAGACGTCCTTCCCCTCCTTCTGCGCCAGTTCCAACGCACGGCGCGCCAGCTCGCGCGCCAATTCGTTGGTTTGATCGAACTGGTAGGCGCGGCGGAAGGCGTGATAGGCGTCCTCATATTGCCCGGCCTCCATCAATTCGCGACCGCGCCGCGTCAAGATGAGCGACGCCTGAAGCGCCGCGCGGCGATAGGCGATGTGATACTCGGGCCGGTTCGCTTCCGAGAGCGCCAGCAGGTACTGTTCCGCCGCCTGATCGAACTTCCCCGCCGCTTCCAATTTTTGCCCCTCTTGGAAGTACTTCTTCCCCTTGGACCCCGCCCATGCGGGAGCGGGCGTGCTCCAAAGGGTCGCCAGGAGCAGGGCGAACGTCCCCACGCGTTTCACTAACAGCGATCGCCGCTTCATAACGTTTTCCCTCCGCACTGAAACTTCTTGCGCCGATCCAGCACGAAGATCCCTCTTCGCGCTTCGGCCCATCTTCGACCGCTCACTCTACGAACGTCACGCGATTGATCTCGCGCAGCGTCGTGATGCCTTCGAGCACCTTTTGAACGGCCGATTCGCGCAACGTGCGCAGCCCTTCGGCCTGGGCCGCGCGTCGAATCTCTGAGCCTGGACGCCGCGCGATGATCAGCTCGCGAATGTTATCGGTCATGTCCAACAGCTCATGAATGGCCGTGCGCCCGCGGTATCCGGTCCAGTTGCAATGCTCGCACCCGATGGCCTCGTAGAACGTATAGGCCCGATAGCGCTCCGGCGGCAGCCCGGAATCGAGTAGCTCCTGATCGCTCGGCGTATACGGGCGCTTGCACTGCGGGCAGAGAACGCGCACGAGCCGCTGCGCGAGCACGCAGTTGAGCGCGCTGACGAAATTGTAGGGTTCCACGCCCATGTTCAGAAATCGTCCGATCACGTCAATGACGTTGTTCGCGTGCACGGTCGTGAAGACGAGATGTCCCGTGAGCGCCGATTGGATGGCGATCTGCGCCGTCTCCGGATCGCGGATCTCGCCGACCATGATCTTATCGGGATCGTGACGCAAGATCGAGCGCAGGCCGCGAGCGAAGGTGAGCCCCTTCTTCTCGTTGACCTGAATTTGCGTCACCCCCTTCAGTTGATATTCGACCGGATCCTCGATCGTGATGATCTTCTCCTCACCGGTTCGGATCTCATTGATCGCGGCATAGAGGGTCGTCGTCTTGCCCGAGCCGGTCGGGCCGGTGACGAGGATCATTCCGTATGGCTCGCGGATGAAATGGCGGAACTTCCGCAGCGTCTCGGCATCAAATCCGAGCACATCCAAGCGCAGATCGCGGAATTTCTCGCTGAGTTGCTCCTTATCGAGGATTCGGATCACGGCGTCCTCGCCGTGAATGGTCGGCATGATCGAGACGCGGAAGTCGATCGTGCGGCCGCGCACGCGCACGCGGAATCGGCCGTCCTGCGGAATACGCCGCTCGGCGATGTCCAGCTCCGACATGACCTTGATGCGCGAGATGATCGTCTGATGGTGCTGGATGTCAATGGGCGGCCCTGCCGGATAGAGCACGCCGTCAATCCGGTACTTGATCACGACTTCGGACGCCTGCGTCTCGATATGGATGTCGCTCGCGCGTCGCTCCAAGGCCGTGAGGATGACTGAATCCACGAGCTTCACAATAGGACTCATCTCGCGATCGCCCATCAGGCGATCCAGATCGAGATCTTCCTCCCCTTGTTCGGTCTCCTTCACGAGCGCCACGCGCAGATGCTCGGTCGTCTCGTCCAAGACGCGCTGCGAGGCATCGCCGCGCGTGAGGACGGCTTCGATGGCCGATGGCGTCGCCACAGCCCACCGCACCTTCTCTTTCAACCGAAGGCGAATCTCATCGAGCCGATCGAGATCCGTTGGATCGGCCACGGCCACCAGCAGCGCATCTCCCTCTCGGCGCACGGGCACGAACCGATATTGCACCATCAACTCGACGGGCAGGAGCCGAAGCAGTTCCTGATCCATGCGCACGCGCGTCAGATCGAGGAACGGAAGCCGATATCGCTCGGCCAAGCGACGCGCGCGTTGCTCCTCGATGAACGGATCCGTGGCCGTTGTCACGGCCGTTCCATTCTTCGCGCTCAACGCTTCAAAGTAAGCGTTCGTGTTCTCTGCCATGGCGATTCCCTCCCCCTTCACCTCGCGCCTAATGTCGAGATGAAGGTGAACAGCGGCAGATACATGGCCAGCAGTACGAAAGTCACCAATCCCGCCATGAGCACGAGCATAATGGGTTGAATGAGCGTCGTCACCTGATTGAAGCGCACCTCCAGCTCGGCATCGTAAAAATTGGCCAGCTCATCGAGCATCTCCTTGAGGCTACCGGCGCGCTCGCCGACGCGCACGATGTCAATCGCCAGCGGCGGAAGCCATCCGGCTTGCTCCAGGCTATCGGCGAAAGCCTGCCCCTCCTGGATGCGTCGGAGGACGATGCCCGAAGAACGGGCGAGCACGCGATTAGTGAGCGTCTCGCTCGCCACGCGGAATGATTCAACGAGTGTGATCCCCCCTTGCAGGAGCGTCGCCAGGCTGCGCGCCAGTTGCGCCACCGCCAGGTCGCGCACAATCGGCCCGACAATGGGTAGCCTCAGGACCAAGGCATCGAGCGTCGCGCGTCCACGTTCGGTCTTCCGCCAAAGCACCAAACCAATGAACAGAGCGACAAGTGCCGGAACGCCCCAGAGGAGGTTCTCCCGCACGCCGTAGCCGACGGCCAAGACGATCCGCGTGATCGTGGGCAACTCGCCGCCGAAATCTTCATAGATGAGCGAGAAGCGCGGGATCACAAATCCGGTCATCACGGCGACCAAGAGAATCAACGCGATGAGCAAGAAGATAGGATAGGCCGTCGCTGCGCGCACGCGTCGCTTGAGGGCGACCATCTGCTTCGTATAGGCGATGTAGCGCGAGAGCATTTCATCGAGATTCCCCGATCGTTCGCCGGCTAGGATCGCAGCGATATATAAGCGAGGGAAGACGTCGCTCCGCGATGCGAAAGCTTGCGACAGCGGCGTGCCTTCGCGAATGCGATCTTCGATGTCGCGCAGCACGCTTTGCAAAGCGGGATGGCTCTGCCGCCGGGCCAGCATGCTGATGGCGTGTAGAATCGGCAATCCAGCGCGGATGAGCGCTGCCAGTTGCTGATTGAAGTGCAGGAAATCCTCCAGCTTGATGCGTCGGAACGAGAAGCGCCAGCTCCAGGTCGGCCTACTGCGCTGCGCGAGGGTGAAGACGCGATATCCCTCGCGCTCGAGGCGCTGTCGAGCCTCCTCCGGGCTCAAGGCTTCCACCTTGCGAAGGACGATCTCTCCCGAAGGAGTGCCCACGCGAAACACGTACTCGGCCATGCCGTGCTCACCTCCGAAGAGCTTCCGGTTGGATCGTGGGCCTCTGCTGCGGGACCACGCGGCGCGGACCGACGACGCCGCCCTGCAGCAGGCGCGCCAAGGGATCGCTCGGGAACATCACCGGATTCATGACGGCGCGAACGCGCGCTTCTCCCACGGCGACCGGGAGAACAGGGATGAAGACGAAGGGCCAATCGCTATAGCGATCCAAGCCATAGTAGACGCGCACACTCTTCTTTTCACTCTTGCTCACGACGCCGAGGATGGGCCCGGCACCACCTCCCTCCTGAACAGCAGAGGGTGAAGTCAACGTACTCTCCGCGAGTCCCTCCGTGGCATCGGGCGCAACGGTTCTCGGCGTTGGCATCCTCGTGCGACGCCCCGGCCGCACCGGTTGCGTCGGCACCGAGCGCGGACGCCCGGGTAGCATGATCACCGCGCCCGGTTGCAGGAACTGCAGGAGCATGGGATTGGCCGATTGCCCGACGGTCTCCAGGTAGGCCTCTACGAATCGCCGCAACACGGGATCGCCGGGTCGTACGACCTTCCATTCTTCGTTGGTCATCGGATCAATGAGGGCCGAAGGGCGAAGGAAGCGCACGCGGCGCATCCCTCGTGGCGTTTGGATGACGAAGCCACGCACTAGCTCCTCCAAGGAAGAGGGATACCGACCGGTCATCTGGACGTATTGCGCGATGGCCTCGACGATCTGCTGACCGCGAAAGAGCATCTCCTCCTCGCGCTCGCGCTGCATCTGCCGCACCAGATGCGGCACATATCCGGCGATGAGGATTGCCATCACGGTCATCGCGGCGATCAGCGCCAACAATGCGTATCCGCGAGCGGATGCGCTCGCGCGCATTCGGTTGCCTCCCATACGCGGCCGAGGCGAGCGGATCATGATGCTACCAATTTCGATTCGGCCGGTTCCTCAATTGCTGAAGCTGTTGCTGGAGCTGCTGGCGAATCTGTTGGGGCGTCATCGGCTGCCCCCACGGGCCTTGAGGTGGCGGCTGCTGCTTCTGCAATAACTCCTGCTCCTCGGGCGGGACTTGATCGGGGGGCGGCTCCTCTTCTTCAGGACTCATCTCTTCCATTTGCTGGCGGAGGCGTTCTTGAATAAAGCGCCGACGTTCAAACGGCGTCATCGGCGAAGGTGCCGGCGTTGTCGCCGCCGTTTGCGTCGTCTCCATCTCCACGCGATGGGTCACGCCGAGAAGGACGTCTTGGATCGTCACGTGCGTGTCCGAGGCAGTGACGACGCGCCAACGATTCCCTTGTCGTTGATCCACAAGCTGACCAACGCGCACAGCATAGCGATCCTCGCCACTGGCCAGAAACACGAGATCAGCAATGCGGCCCACGTACTTGTACTCGGGCGCCGGAGGTTCTAAAACGGCGAGCGTCATGGGCGCGGAGAACTCCCCGCGATCGTTGCGCACGAGGATCGTCAGCTTCCCCGGCGCGCTGATCCATTGACGTCCGATGGTCGTCTTCAACTCCATCGGGCTGACACGCTCAGTCGGTTGTTCTCGCCCATTGACGACGATGCGGGCGTCTTCGGGGAAAGACTCCCCCCGCACGTAGAGGACGAAATCCCCCGTGCGCGCGTACACCGATTCTGGTGAGAGCGAGGTCACGCGAATCGTAGGCGGCGGTCCTGCGGGCTCTTTCGGCGAGACTGGCGTCGGAGGCACGTAGTACACGAAGATGTTGCGACCGACTTCCACTGCCGTGCGTCGTGTCTGCTCTTCAAGCGCGAAGAGCGGGAGTGGTCGGAAGCCTTCCTCTGCCAGAGCGCTCCCGCCAGGGGTCGGCGCCGATGAACGCGCGACCCGGTTGCCGCCGGCTGAAACGGTCTGGTTCGGCCGATGCAACGCCGTCCCTTCCGGATCGGATCCAACGTCTCGAAGCCAGACGACGGCTAAGATCACAAGCAATGCGCTCAAGATCGCGAGTCGCTTCTTGTCCACGTTCTTCACGATTCCCCTCCTGATCGCCGGAAATAGGCGGATATGGTGATCTCCAAAGAGACAGAGCCCCCGGACGCTGCCGCCGGACGCGCCGTGGCGCGCTCCTCCACACTCTTCAACGCCAAGGACTCCACGATCAGCAAAAGCGGACTGCGTTCGAGCGCCGCCAGAAAGCGGCGCATGCTCGCATATTCACCGCTCACGGTGAAGGACAGGCGCAGTCCGGGATAAAAGCCGCGTCCGCCCATCCGTGCCGCCGTGCCCGTTCCCGCTCGAAATTCGGCCTCCTCCATCGGATTGAACATGATGTCCGAAGAGAGAAGGACACCGCTCTCCTGTGCGATGCGATTGACCTCGGTGAGCACTCGCGAGAGACCGGTATCCGAATCTGGGAGATACGTGTGTTCGAAGCGATGGAGGCTTCGGCGGACCGCCTCAGGCGTCGGCGCCTCTGTTCGGGAACCGGCTTGTGCGGCGGCCACGCGTTGTCGCAGCAAGGCGATCATCTCCTGATTTTCGCGGAATCGTCGCTCCAACTCCGCCACCCGCTGTTGGTGACGTTCCAGGGACCAGAAGAAGGCCCCAACGGTCGCTATCGCTGCCAGAGCGCCTAACAAAAGGAACCCTTCGATGGCGCCCAGCCGCTTCGCTCGCCAGAGGCGCCCATTTCGAAACACGAAGGTCGCGGCGCTCATCCTCCCCCTCCGTGGCGAGGCTCAGGGAAATAAGTCACCTCCAGCTCGTATTCGACTTCCTCGGTTCCTTCCAAAGGGCTCTGTTTTCTAGGCCGGAAGTCCCGAAAGCGACCGGAAGCGCGCAACCGTTCCATCACCTGCAGCACGTCGTCAAGTCGTCGGCCGATCAGCGTGAGCGCGACTCGAACTGGGGCGCGCCCGGGATTCAGGACATCCACCGAAGCCGTCTCCTCGGAGGCGACGCGAATCGTCGTCACACGGGCATCTGCGCCGAGACTTCGCTCGATGTCTTGCAAAAGGCGGGACCAGGGGAAGACGCGTCGCTCGATCAGCGCGGCGGCCGCGCGCCAAGCTTCACGTTCCAGAGGAGAGAGTTGCTCCGGGGCAACCGGCGGGGGGATTTGCTGTCGGAGGCGTCGAATCTCCCCCTCCTGCTGCTCGACCAATTCCGTCAGAGCTTCCGCCTGCTGCGCGACATTCCGGGCTCGCGCCGCAAGCAGCAGGCTTCCCCCTACGCATACGCCCACCAAAAGGCCAACTCCCACAATCCAGGCGCGGCGATTGCGGAAGGGTTCGCTGGCCAAATTGATCCACACGCGCATCATCTCCTGTATGATACCACTTTCGCCAGGCCATTAGAAGGGACGCCTCCATCGGGAGAGAGTTCCAAAATTTCTCTCCCTTTCGGGAAGAAGACCTTGCGAATCGTCCGATGGAAGGGGCGATCGCCTCGGGGATCACCGAGGCATCTCAGCCCCTTCCGGCACAATCCACAACTCCAGACGGCGGTTCATCCGGCGCTCCCCACTCGGATGGGGCCGCGCAGCGCCAATGACCCGAATGATGATGCGCGCGGGATCAATGCCCCGACTCGTGACCAGATATGCCCGCGCGTTCTCGGCTCGGCGTCGCGCCACGTTTCGCACTTCGCTACGATCGGCATAGGCCATGATCACCAAACGCGCGCGCGGGTCTCGGAGCAACCGATCCGCGACGTCGTCTAGCGCTGCCTTATGCTCGTTGGTGATCCGAGCCGTATTCTGTGGGAAGAAGAGTTCGCCCGCCCGAATAGGCGTCGGACGCGGAAGCGAATGCACGAGGATCGTGCGTGAATCGGAATCGGTCCCCCCGCGTCCATCCTCCACTCGCAGCGCGATCGTGACCGAGACCGGCGGCGCGCCCGGCCCCGCCGTGAAGCCCGTCGTATTGAGCCGCACCTCAGGTCCCGTCCCTTCGATCACGCCAAGCGAGGACGACCAACTGTAGGAGAGCGGATCGCCGTCCGGATCCGTCGCCACGGCGCGAATGGCGAGCAGATCGCCATCGGTGAACTGCCCGGCGATTTGAGGCGTGCCTACGACGGTGATCTCGATTGCTTCGATGCGCGGCGGACGGTTCGGCGGAGGTGGTGGAGGCGGTGGAGGTGGCGGAGTGGGCGCCAAGACCGTGACCGTCTTACTAGCCGTATCCGATCCGCCGCGGCCATCGTCCACGGTGACCGTTACCGTCACGCGAACGGGAGGCGCACCGATGTTCGGATTCACGCCTCTGGTTTCGAGGGTGACGCTTGGGCCGGTGCCCCTGATGCGTCCGGCTGTCGTCTCCCAGGTGTAGATGAGGAAGTCGCCATCAGGATCATACGCGCGGGCCGTGAATTGGATGGGCTCGCCATCGGTCACCTGCTCCTTGTCCGCTTCCAATGCCGTGATGACCGGAGGCCGATTCGGCGGCGGAGGCGTCGGGCGCGCCTTGCGACGTCCAAGACTCAACGTGATGACAAAGCCATTGGCATCGTCCTTATTCACGGTGACCAAGATCGGATCTTCGGAGAAGAAGGCGCGCCGATCGGCGTTTGTCAGGAACATGCGCCATCCGCCGCCGAGTTGAATCCGCCCTTCGCTGAACAGAAACCGCGCGCCAAGGAGTAGATCCAATGGATTCACGGGATTCAGGTTCGGCGTCCCGCCTCCGACGAAGACCTTCGAGTTCAGCTCGGCCGTGTAGATCACCGAGTGATGAAGCCCTAGCTCTAATCCGGCATTGAGCAGCAGCTCATCGCGGCGATCGAGGATCTTCACCCCCCCTCGATGCACGCTGCCCGTGGCGATGTATCCGAGGTTTTGATGCAGACGCAGGCGCTCCCCCCAAAAGGTCTCGCTGAAGATCAGCGCCACCCCCCCGTCCACGACTCCTGCGCCGCGGCCATGAGCGAGCGCAGAATAATGGCGAGCCGATGGCAACCGAAGCAGCGCTGCGGCGCTCCACGCGAAGCGCCGATCGGGATCGGAGAGCCCCACCTTCATCCCCAGCGTGAAATTCCCCAATCCGTTTGAGGACATGCGCGGGCCGCTCTCATCAGTGAAGGGGAAGAAAGGAAAGTCGTTGTAATAGCTCGGCCGATCGAACGGCCCGAATCCTGGATATCGAAAGGCCAAAGCCCCAAGGGCGGGAAGAATGCCTCCGCCCGGCGCACTCGTCCCCGGGAAGAAGGCCGTTCCATCTCGCCCGCCTCGCGGTGGACCGAAGGCGCGAATGGGATCAGCTCCTGGCCCTCCGAAGCGCAGGCGCCCGAGATTGAATCCGCTGCCACTCAGCAGGAACGGCTGACGCGTCGTCACCTGCTGAAAGAAATCAATCGTGCCGAAGACCTCGATCCGATCCGTCAACCCCAACGTGAAATTCACGGGGATCTGGTTGACATCAATGTCCCCAGGGTCCCGATCGAAGTTGTTCCAGAAGACGCCCCAGGTCCATTCGCCCCGACGCAATGTGCGCGCGCTCCACGTCCCAAATAATCCCGTGCTCGATCCGCCGACGAATGTCGAGGTCATGGGCGAGGGTGCTGGTGCCTGCTGTCCTGCGATCGAGCGCACGCCACACCAAAGGATAACGACGAGCCACAACAGCGAGCGTCGCCTCACGGCACCCCTCCTCATCCGCTTCGCACTGAGAGAAATCGCAACGGCTTCACGTCACTCACCACTCCCACGCGATGCGCGAGATCGTAAAACAGCGCGAGGCTGGCGATTCCCTCCTCATCCAGGTCGTACGTGACCGATTCCTCCAAATACAGCCGAAGGAACTCCAGCGGCAGGCGCAGCGTCTCCGCATATCGCGCGATGATCTGATCCCGATGTCGCAGCCCTTCCTCCCTCGCTTGCTGGAAGTCCACGACCGCTCCATGCCTCCAACGATCCTCTCGCACAGCCCAAAAAGCGAAGACTAACGGCTTCCCCGTGTATTCCCGCCACAGCCGCGCGTAGTCGTAGAAGCGAAGGTCCGAACGATGATAGCGCACCTGAAGGGCCGGATCTCCAATCAGAAGGGCAGCATCGGCGACCGCGAGCATAGCGTCCACATCGGGCGGCCAGGGAATGTACTGCACGCGACGATCCAAAAAGTGCTCGAAAAAAATGCGCGTCAGAGTGGCACCAGTTCGCGAGGAGATGTCCAGCGCGACGCGCCGCACGCGCTCCATCGGCACGCGCGACGCGAGGAAAACGCTCCGCACCTCATGCGGGGAGACGACGGCGACTCCAGGAACGACCGCTGCATTTTCGATCCGCTGATACTCGATGACGGGGATCAGGGCCGCATCCACCTGACCATCCCGCAATAGCTCGCTGCAGGTCGAAGGCGCCGCGTGAGGGAGAAAGAGAACGGCCTCACGAAGAGACCCGTGAAGGAAGCTGTAGCACAAAGGTGCTGAATTCAAGTAGGTCGAGGCCGCGATCACCGGCTTCTCCGTCCGCTCCGTCACCGCCGCACGTTCCCTCTGTCGCTCGAATTCGACATCCCGCCCGCTATACTACGGGAATCGCTGCTATTTCGCAAGCACGGCGTGAACCATGGGACACCATCGAGGAGACGCATCGCGCTCAGCGTTCCTTGCGCTCTTCCTCCAAGAACCATGCGCCGAGTCGCTCATCGCGCCGCAGAGTGAGAAGAAGGCCTCCTTCGGCGCGAACCCGAAACCGCCTCCAGACTCGCCCTTCGCTCAGCTCCACCACTTCCTCAATGATCTCCTCCACCAAGACCCATCGCCCATCGCGCTCAAACGCCGTTGGGCGCTGCTCTCCCCGATACCCCGCATAGGTCCGCACGTTGATGGGACGATGCGACATTTGTCATCCTCTCGCCGAACGCAAGGGCCAGATGTGCGTTCGCGCTATCCGAAGAACGTGACCTGCACGATCCACGAGAGGATCAGGAGGATGAAATACGCCGCAAGCGGCGTCAGATCGAACATCCCCAGTGGAGGCACCACCCGTCGCAGCGGAGTCGTGATCCGCTCGAACCCCCACCAAATGAAGCGCACAAGTCGCCCGCGATACACGCCGATCCAAGAGAAGACGACGCCGAAGATGACGCAGATCATCGCCACCGAGAGCGCGAGCAAAAGCACGTGCCCGATGAGATGCCGCGCGCCAGGACCGAGCTCGCCTTGCGCGAAGAACCGCGCGGCGATCCAGAACCCAATCACGGCGCGATGCACATCGCTCACGAAATGCAGGCCGAAGGCGAGCACGAGGATCGCCAGAATGAGGAAGAGGATGGGCGCCAGATCGTATCGCGAAGTGAACGCCAGCGGATTGCGCCGCAAGGGCATGAGTAACGGCTCGCTCCACCGTCGGATCACGTAGGGGAACCACCCGAAAGGATTCAAGCGCAATCCGTCCACGACCATTCGCGCCACGACCAATCCCACTGCGAGCGCGAACACCACCCATAGGAATCCCCGGATCGCTTCGAAGACGAATCCCACGACGTTCATGGCTGACGTTCTCCGAAGATCGCGCGTCCGATGCGGACCATGGTCGCTCCTTCCTCGATGGCGACTTCGAAATCGTGGCTCATGCCCATCGAGAGATCTCGGAGCGGCGGCTCGAAGATCTCCCGCGCGTTCAGTTCCCGCAAGCATTCGGCCAATCGGCGAAAATAGGGACGCACGCGCTCGGGATCCTCAAAGTATGGGGGGATGGCCATTAATCCCCGGACGCTGAGATGCCGCAGAGGACGACATCCGCGCGCCACCTCGATGAGCTGATCCACGGGGATGCCGAACTTCGTTGGCTCCCCCGCCAGATCCACCTGCAGCAAGACAGGGATCGTACGCCCCAACTCGCCGGCGATGCGATCGAGCCGTTCGGCCAACCGAAGACTATCGAGCGAATGGATCGCGTGGAAGAGTTGAACGGCCCGCCTCGCCTTATTCGATTGCAGATGTCCGACCAAATGCCAGACGATCGGGGCATGGATTTCGGTGATCTTCCGCTCCGCTTCCTGAACGCGATTCTCGCCAAAATGAGTGAGCCCGGCGGCGATCGCTGCGCGAATGCGCTCCACCTCCACGCCTTTTGTCACCGCCACGAGCGTGATCTCTTCGGACGAGCGCCCCGCGCGTTCAGCAGCGCGGCGAATCCGCTCGCGCACGAGCGCGACGCGTTCGGCAATCTCTTCCGACATCACTTCGGGCAGTATATCAAACGCGCTGCGCTGAGAGCAAACTTCCCCTCTCCCGCCCTCTCGGCGCGCCGAGCGCTTCGCGACTCCACGGAGAGGCTCAGCGTTATCCTCGTTCGAGGGAAGCCAAGAACGCCTCGATGCCGGCTTGTGCGACCAACCGATCTTGCTCCGGCGTTCCCGAGCTGCAGCCGACGCCGCCGACGATCTGTCCATCCACGAAGATCGGCAGGCCACCGCCGAAGATCATGAACCGACCTTGGTTGCTGACGTGGATGCCAAAGGCCGGTCCCCCCGGCTGCGCGATCTCCGCATATTCGTGCGTCGCCTTGCGCGCTCCCGCCGCCGTGAACGCTTTATTGATGGCGATATCAATGCTGGTGATCTTCGCCCCATCCATGCGATAGAAGGCGAGCAGATTCCCCCCATCGTCCACGACGGCGATGTCCATCGGCACGCCGATCTCGCGCGCCTTGCGTTCGGCGCCTTCTAGGATGATCTTGGCATCCTCGAGCGTCAGTTTCGGAACCGTGATCATCGGTCCTCCTCCTCACACGACTCAAACCATCCGCACCCGCAAGAGGCCAGATTTCGGATCACAATGCTCGCGCTTCACGCGCAGAGGCGTCCCGGGAGCCAGCTCCGCGTTCGCGCGCAGGAGCGCTCGCACGAGCCACTCCGTCAATTCGACCTCATACCCCTCGCGGACGCGTTTGATGACGAGAGCTTCTAACTCCGCCTCTTCCGGAAGCTGCCGGAGATATTCCAGCAGCCAGTAGCGTTGCGCTCGCTGCTCCAACGCGCGCATTTCGCGCTCGACCGTCTCCGCTGTCGCCAAAACTTCCAACAACTCCTCCCGCTCGTAAGGATAGGGTTCGCCGACCAGAGCCGCCCGAATCTGCCGCTGCACGACCAGATCGGCGAAGCGTCGAATAGGGGAGGTCAGCTGGGTATAAGCGCTCAGGCCGAGCCCCGCATGCGGTTGCGGGGAGAGCGAGAGGCGAGAACGCTGAAGCCCTCGAACGACCTGTTCAATGCGAACGGGATCGTAGGCCGCGCGCAATTGCGCGCGCAATTCGTCATCGAGGGGATGCGCCGGTGGATCCTGCGCCCGAAAGATGATCGGGATGCCCTCACGGGCCGCGTGTTCGGCCGCGACGTGATTCATCAAGACCATCAGCTCGCTCACCAGGAAACGGCTGGGCGTTCCCGGATCGAGCCGCTTGACATGAATTTGACCATCGCGCACGCGCACCTTCATCTCGGGACGCCGCAGCCAAAGAGCGCCCCGCTGAAACCGCTCGTCGGCCCACTGCCGCGCCCATCGCAAGAGCTGCCGCAAATACTCGCCCATCTCCCCCTCATCCTCGGCGATCAACCGGTCCGCTCCCTCATAACTGAGCCGCCATCGGACGCGGATCATGCCAGGGACGAGCGTCGTTTCGCGCACGCTCCCCTCCTCGTCCACGCTGAGCACGAGACTGAGCGTCGGTCGCAATTCCCCTTGTCGCAAGCTCGCCAGATCACAGGAGAGTCGCTCAGGGAACATCAACACGCGCTGCGTCGGCAGGTAAGCCGTCACTCCGCGCCGCGCTGCCTCTTCATCGAGCGCATCCCCCTTGCGCACGTAGTGCGCCACATCAGCGATGTGGATCCCCAGGCGCCATCCCTCGGCCGCTGGCTCCAGACTGAGGGCGTCGTCAATCTCCTCGGTTTCTTCGTCATCAATCGAGACCGTCCATGCCGACGTGAAGTCCACGCGATCCGAAGCTCCGGCGAATGGGATCAACCGATCAGCGGCTTCGATGGCCCGCGTCCGAAAGGTCACGTCCAACCCTGCGAGGATGAGGAAGGGATCGGCCATCGCCTCCAATCGTCCCGTCTTCACCAACACCTCATAGGCGATATCGCGCGCTGTTCGCTCCTCATCCACTTCCACGAGCCATCGAGCCACATCGTTCATCTGCCGGCGCAGGAGGAAGTCTTCCACGCGCTCCAGTATCCCCGTCCATTCCTCGGGCACTTCCACCGGCTCCGTGGAGGTGAGCACGAAGCGAAACCAACTGATTACCCGCTCTTTGAGCTGCGCGCGTTGCTGCCGCTGCGCTTCCTGATGACGGATTTGTTCCAACTGCTCCGGCGAACGGGGGATGAAACGCACCCCGCGCCGCCGAAAATAAAGGCGATCCTCGACGAGTGCGCGCATCATCGCGGCTTGCTCAATCGCGGAGGCCGTGCCGAAATAGTGCTCGGTCAATTCCGCGAGCGTATATTCCCGCTCTTCTCCCCGTACCCCCTCCCATAGGAGATCGAGATCAACCTCTCGACGCCGAGCTTCGATCTGCGCCCGTAAGGTCTCGAGCTGCTGTGGGAATTCCCCCCGCTCGATGGGCTTCACTGTGTGCACGAGATACACCCGCGCCACCGACACAGAGCTCTCCCGCCCTCGCTCATCCAGAAGGTGCACGCGCTCCTTTCCAGCCTTGAGGACGAGCCCCAGTTGAGGCATCTCCTCGTCGAGGAATTCGACGATCCGCCCCTCGCACTCTTCGATTCGACGCCCATCCATCGCTCACGCGCTCTCCAAAGCGAGCTGTCGGAGCGTGCGCAGTGTTCCGGCCACCAAGCGCGCAAACAACTCCACAAGTGGTTCGGTCGCCATCCGCAGCCCGGAGAGCAACGCTTCGTAGTAGGCCGCGGTCGCCTCCACCGGGATGAGGATGGGCGGCAGCCCCGCGCGCAACGTGTAGAGGTTCGCCGCCAAACGCGCCACGCGCTGCGAGGCCCGTTCGAACGGTTGGAGGTCGAAGAGCCGAACATGCACCAAGGCCGCTTGCTCAATGGGATTCAATTCGGCGAAGCTCTCGGCGGTGAACCATTCTAGGGCCAATCGCAACAGATGCGGTAGCTCCTCAGGCGAGCAGGGATCATGTTCCGGATACAGAGGATTCACGCGCCGATGGCGCAGAAGCTCCTTCGCGCCTTCGGCACGCCCGAGGCTCAAGCGCGCCAGGTCCAGAAGCAACTCCAGCGTCAGCTCGACCGGGCGTCCTTCCTCCAGTCCGGTGGCGACGTGCGCGCTCAGTCGCCGAATGGCAGCCGCGAAGCCGAGCGCAAGCTGCTCCTCAGGAGTCTCTGCCATCTTCCCTTCGAGGAGAAGCTCCCGCAAGCGCTCGCGCTCCAACCGATACCCGTCCAGGCGCATCTCGTGAGTGACCTGTTCCAACAGAAGCCATCCAGCCAGCTCTCCCAACCGTTCCGCCGATAGCGGTGCGAGCGCATCGTAAGCTGCGCGCGCCTCCTCCACCTCTTGGGCCCAAGCCGGAAGCCGTCGTTGCGGCAGCCGAAACATCAGAGTGGCAACCTCCTCAGATATTCTCGAAACGCTTCCCCGATGTCTTCCCGTTTGAGCGCCAGCTCAACCGTGGCGATCAGAAAGCCCAATTTGTCCCCCGCATCGTAACGCTTGCCCTCGAACTCGTAGCCGTAAACAGGCCGCCGTCGTAACAAGGCCCGCAAGGCATCGGTGAGTTGAATCTCCCCGCCAGCGCCCGGTGGCGTCCTCTCCAGCTCCTCGAAAATATCGGGCGTCAGAATGTACCGTCCCACGATAGCCAGGTTGGAAGGCGCTTCCTCGGGCCGGGGTTTCTCCACCATGTCCAGAAGCCGATAAAGGCGAGGCCCAATGGGTTCGCCTCGCACAACGCCGAAGCGGGAGATCTCCGGTCCCTCGATCCGCAAAAGGGCGATCACCGGCGCCGCATACCGCTCGAAGACGGCCATCAGTTGCTTCACGCACGGCGTCTGGGCATCAATCACATCGTCGCCCAACAGGACGGCGAATGGTTCATCATCCACGAGGTCGCGCGCGACCAAGATCGCATGTCCCAACCCCAACGCCTTCTTTTGTCGCACGTAGGCGAAACGCGTCATCTCCGCGATTCGCCGAATCTCCTCCGCCTGATCATGCCTCCCTCGCTCTTCGAGTGTCTGCTCCAATTCGAAGGCGATGTCGAAATGATCCTCGATGGCGTTCTTGCCGCGCCCGGTCACGATGATCATTTGCTCGATCCCGCTCTGAATCGCCTCCTCGACAGCATATTGAATGAGCGGTTTATCCACCAGCGGCAGCATCTCCTTGGGCTGCGCTTTGGTCGCGGGCAAAAAGCGCGTCCCGAGTCCGGCGGCTGGAAATACAGCCTTCCGAATTCTCCCCCTCCTCGTCATCCCTCCTCCTCAATTCCACCGTCTGCGCGACGAACAACACCCCTGCTAAGCGCAAAGCATGGCGATTCTCCGTATTTGCTGCTCCCGTCGAGCTATGCTAATTTGTAACACGTTGCCGAGGAAGGTGCAATGCTCGACATTCGCTTCGTCCGAGAGAATTTGGAACTGGTGAGAGAGAAACTCGCGCGGCGAGGGGTTACGGTCGCCTTGCACGATTTCGAGCGCTTGGATGCCGAACGGCGCGAGAAGATCGCTCGGGCTGATGCCTTGCGCGCTGAGCGCAATCGCACGAGCGAGGAGATCGGACGCCTGATGCGCGCTGGAGAGCGAGAGCGGGCCGAAGCCCTTCGTCAACATGTGCGCGAGATCGGCGAGGCGATTAAACATTTGGACGCAGAGATCGCTCGACTCGATGCGGAGCTAGAGGCGCTCTTGCTCAGCCTTCCTAATCTGCCTCATGATTCCGTTCCGATTGGTCCCGACGAAACGGCCAACCTCGAAATTCGGCGTTGGGGACACCCGCGCGCGTTCGACTTCGAGCCCAAAGATCATGTCGAGCTGGCCACGCGGTTGGGCATCCTGGATCTAGAGCGCGCGGCTAAGATCACGGGAGCCCGCTTCGCCGTCCTCACGGACCTAGGCGCTCGATTGGAGCGCGCCTTGATCAACTTCATGCTCGATGTCCACACGCGCGAGCATGGATATCGAGAGGTTTGGCTCCCGTTCTTAGTCAAGACCGAGGCACTCGTGGGCACGGGGCAACTCCCGAAATTCGCGGGCGATCTCTTCTGGACGGTAGATCGCTCGCTCGTCGAACGCCTCTCTGAGACGAGCGCTTCCGAAAGCGAAGAGTTCCGCATTCGCGTGCGCGAGGTGTTCGACAATGGGCTGTGGTTAGTGCCGACGGCCGAAGTGCCTCTGGTGAATCTCTATCGCGACGAGATCCTCGATGGCGAGGCCCTGCCTATTGCCTTAACGGCCTACACGCCGTGCTTCCGAAGCGAGGCGGGCAGTTATGGGCGCGACGTCCGTGGCCTCATCCGTCAACACCAATTCGACAAGGTCGAGTTGGTTAAGATCACCACGCCCGAGTCCTCCTACGAAGAGCTCGAGGCCCTCACGCGCGATGCCGAACGCATCTTGCAGAAGCTGGAGTTGCCCTATCGCGTCGTCGTCCTCTCGACCGGTGATCTCGGTTTCGCCTCGGCCAAGACCTACGATATCGAGGTGTGGCTTCCCAGCCAACAGCGCTATCGCGAAATCTCCTCCTGCTCCAATTGCGAAGCGTTCCAAGCCCGGCGGGCGAACATCCGCTTCCGCCGCCATCCGGGAGCGCGCCCTGAGTTCGTCCACACGCTCAACGGCTCGGGCCTGGCCGTTGGGCGGACTTGGCTCGCTCTGCTGGAGAATCACCAGCAAAAGGATGGCTCGGTGCTCATCCCCCGCGCTTTGCAACCATATCTGGATGGCTTGGAAGTCCTCGAACCACGTCGGACCTGATGAGCCCGGAGATTCGCTATGGGGGAGATCCTCGACCCACCGGCTCTCGAACGCGAGCGCGAGCGCCTGCGGCGCGAAGGCCGGCGCGTCGTCTTCACCAACGGTTGCTTTGACCTGCTGCATCCTGGCCACATCCGGTTCCTGCAGCAAGCGAAAGCGCTCGGCGACGTCCTCATCGTCGCAATCAACAGCGACGCCTCCGTTCGCGCCTTGAAAGGCCCAGGCCGTCCCATCTTCCCCGAACGAGAGCGCGCGGAGATGCTCGCCGCTCTGGAAGCCGTGGATTACGTCACTATCTTCGATGACCTCACGCCGCGCGCCCTCATCGCCGCTCTCTTGCCCGATGTCCTCGTCAAAGGCGGCGATTGGCGCTTGGAAGAGATCGTCGGCCGCGAGGAAGTCGAAGCGGCTGGCGGACGCGTCCTCTCGTTGCCGTATCACGAGGGCTATTCCACGACGAGATTGATCGAGCGCATTCGCACCATGCTCTCCTGAGCGCACATGGGCCGCTACGAGGAGAACGCTCGGGACGAACTCCGACGACGGCTGCGAGCCGATCCCGCTCTGCGCGCTCTGCGAGAAGGGATCGCTCGCGGAGAGCCGGTTCTCGCCGTTTCTGACGTGCACGCTTCGGGAGCGAAGGCCTTCTTCTTGGCAGCACTTCGATGGTTCCTCTCGGGAGATGCGCGCCCACTCGTCTTCGTCGGGATGGAAGAAGACCTTCAGGCCCTCGGCGAAGAAGTGCGTCTCTTCCTGTCGGTGCTCAGCGAGGACGCGTCTTCGACCGTAGTGCTGCTTCCGGCTCTCGACGTCTCACCTTTTGATGGACTCTCCCCACATCCGGCCGTACTGCAACAGCGCGCTCATGCGCTCACGATGCTCGCGCAAGGAGAGGCGGCGATCGTCCTCGTGGAGGCGAAGGCGCTCATGATGCGAACGTTCCCGCCCGAGGATCTTCGACGCCTCGATCTGCGACTCGCCCCCGGCGAGGAGATCGCCCCCGAAACGCTCGTCTCCGCGCTGCTGACAGCGGGTTATGTGCGCGAGGACCCGGTACGAGAGCCGGGCCAATTCAGTTGGCGCGGCGGTATCCTTGACGTCTACTCGCCGTCGGAGTCCACGCCCGTACGCATCGAATTCTTCGGCGACGAGGTCGCTTCGCTTCGCGCTTTCGATCCGGAATCCCAACGCTCGATCGCCTCGCTCGACCACACGCGCATCATCCCTCTCCGAGAATTCGCCGTCTCGCGTGAAGAGCTACAGCGGTGGAATGAGCGACTGGCGCGCGAATGGGCCGAGCCGCAGTTTGCGCATGATCGTAAGCGCGTGCAGATTGCAGCGCAAACGGGAGATCTGCCCCCAGGCTGGGAATTCCTCATTCCTTTGACGCGTCCGCTGACGCACACGCTCTTCGAGTGGCTCCCCTCGGCCTTCTTCCTCGTGGACGACGCAGTGAGAATGCCCACCTACGTCGAACAGCTTTGGCAAGCGATGATGGAGCATTACGACGCGGCCAGAGAGAACGGGCGCATTGTCCTCCCGCCCGAGCACTACTTCCTCACGCCGATGGAGTTGACCGCGCGTTTGACCGCACGACAGCGCATCGAGCTGCATCCGCTCGGACGCTCGCCGCTCCTCACGGAGGCGGAAGACGGGCTTCCTCCTGTGATCGAATTCCGCGCGGTGAGCGAGAGAGGCGCGCGCACGCCCACGATCGAATGGACGAAGGTCCTGACGCCGCAGCCCGGCGCGCTCACGTTCCTCATCGCGCGATCGAAATCGCTCGCCGAACACTTCCTCAAGCTCTTCACCGAACATGACGTACCGGTGGACATGTTCCCTTCAACGAGCGGTCCGGCGATCGCCCCCGGCGATCATCTTCCGCGATGGCCTCTTTTCATTCTCGTCGGGCATCTGCGCTCGGGATTCCATTTGCCTGCGCTCGGAGTCTCCGTCTTCAGCCAACATGACCTGCTTCGCGAAGAGCCAGAAGCCGCGAGGCCATCGCCGAGTCGGGAGCGGCCTTCGGCAGCCTTCCTCTCAGATTTCAAGGACCTCAAGCCGGGCGATTATCTCGTGCACGTGGACCATGGGATCGGACAATTCGAGGGGCTCGTCCAATTGAGGACGCCCGAGGGCACGCCGCACGATTTCTTGCTGCTTCGCTATGCCGACGACGCGCGACTCTACGTGCCGGTGGAGCGATTGGACCTGGTGCAGAAATACGTGGGCGCTGACGGAGGACCACCACGCCTGGATCGGTTGGGTGGAACGACCTGGCTTCGTACGAAAGCGCGCGCAGTGCGCGCCATGCGAGATCTGGCCGAAGAGTTGCTCAAGCTCTATGCCGAGCGCAAGCTCATCCCCGGACACGCCTTCAGTCCCGATACCCCTTGGCAGGCCGAGTTCGAGGCCAGCTTCGAGTATGAACTGACCCCCGATCAGGCCCGCGCGCTCGAAGAGATCAAGCGCGACATGGAACGTCCGGTCCCGATGGATCGGCTCCTATGCGGGGACGTCGGATTCGGCAAGACGGAAGTCGCTATGCGCGCGGCTTTCAAGGCCGTCATGGACGGCAAGCAAGTGGCCGTGCTCGCTCCCACGACGGTCTTGGTCGAGCAGCACTACCGCACGTTCACGCGCCGCTTCGCCGCGTTCCCCATCACCATCGCGCAGCTCTCCCGATTCTGCTCCCGTGCCGAGATCGCGCGCACGCTCCGAGGCCTGGAGGAGGGAACGGTGGATATCGTCATCGGGACCCATCGTCTGCTCGGCCGCGATGTGCGCTTCCGCGACCTCGGCCTGGTGATCATTGATGAAGAGCAACGGTTCGGCGTCCGACATAAGGAGCAACTGAAACAACTGCGACGCCGCGTGGATGTGCTCACGCTCACAGCGACGCCGATCCCTCGCACGCTCTACATGGCGCTCACCGGACTGCGCGATCTCTCCGTCATTCAGACCCCTCCGCCGGATCGGTTGGCTGTGCAGACCGCGATCGTCCCCTTCTCTTCGGCGATCATTCGCAGCGCCATCGAGCGCGAATTGCAACGCGGCGGGCAGGTCTTCTTCGTCCACAACGACATTGAGACGATCCACGAGATCGCGCATCTCATCCGCCAACTCGTCCCCCATGCGCGCGTCGGCGTCGCGCACGGTCGGCTCTCGGAGCGCGAATTGGAGCGCACGGTCTTGCGCTTCGTCCGCCAGGAGCTGGATGTCCTCGTCACGACGACGATCATCGAGAACGGCATTGACATCCCGCAAGCGAACACGATCTTGATCAACATGGCCGAGCGCTTCGGCTTGGCCGACCTCTACCAACTGCGTGGGCGCGTCGGTCGGTCCAATCGCCTCGCCTATGCGTATTTGCTTATCCCTCCGGAGGCCACGCTCAGCTCGGTCGCGCGTCGGCGATTGGCCGCCCTCAAGGAATTCTCCGACCTGGGCTCGGGCTTTCGCCTCGCGGCTCTCGATCTCGAATTGCGCGGTGCCGGGAATTTGCTCGGGCCCGAGCAGTCGGGACATCTCAATGCGCTCGGCTTCGAGCTGTACTGTCAGCTTCTCGAACGCGCGATCCGCGAGCTGCGCGGCGAGAAGATCGAGGAGGAGATCGTCCCGCAGATCAACCTCCGCCTCCCTATCCGCATCCCGGAGACCTATATCGCCGATATGAGTCAGCGCTTGCACGTCTACAAGCGCCTGGCGGCCGCTCGCACTGAAGCGAAACTCGCCGAGTTGCGCGAGGAGCTAGTGGACCGATATGGGCCGCTACCTCCTGAGGTCGAACGCCTCCTGCTCCTTGGCTCGATTCGAAACGCGGCCCTCTCGCTGCGCGTGCGCGCCATCGAGCGCGAAGGCTCACGCATTCTCATCCAGTTCGCCGATCCCGATCGCTTGAGCCCGGAATGCTGTCGGACTTTCCTCGCCGCGCATCCTTCGGCGGAATTCACCCCTGAGGGCACGCTGCGGTATGACCTCTCAGCGCCCGATGAACGAACGCTCCTCCTTCAGCTTCGCGACGACTTGCTCCAGCTGCAGGAGGCGACGTACAATTCCCCATCGCAGCGAGAAGGAAGCGCCGCAAGCGCCGACACAACGAAGGGGGAGCGAAAACACTGAGCGGACGCGAGCACATGAAACGATACGGGATAGCCGGTCTCCTCGGATTCCTCCTTTGGTTCCTCGCTCCTCCTCTCCCTCGAGGCCAGGACGAACCGGTCCTCGTGGATGAGATCGTCGCGCGCATCAACAGCGACATCATTACCCTCTCGGCATTGCGCCGCGCGCAAGCCGAGCTGCGACAGGAATTGGAGCAGCAGGGCCTCAGAGGAGAAGAGTTGGAGCGCGCGTATCGCGAGGCTTCCAAGACCCTTCTGCAACAGTTGATCGACAATCAGCTCCTCGTCCAGCGCGCCAACGAACTCGGCATCACCGTCGAGACGCAGATCAACGAATTCCTCCTCAACTGGGGCCGACAGCAAGGTATCCCACCGGCCGAAGTGGAGAAGCGTTTGGCGGAAGCCGGTCTCGATCCCGATCAAGTTCGACAGACGCTTCGCCTGCGCTTCCTTCGCGAAGCTGTCCTCGCTCGCGAGGTCTACAGCCGCATCTTCCAAAACATCTTCGATCGCGATGTCGAACAGTACTATCAACAGCATCGCGAGGAGTTCACGGAACCGGAGACCGTTCGCCTGAGCGAGATCTTCATCAGCACGCAGGGCCGCTCGCGCGAGCAGGCGCTCGCGATCGTGCGCGAGATTCAAGAGAAGTTGAAAGCGGGAGCCGACTTCGGGGATCTCGCCGTTCAGTATTCCGCGCGTCCTTCGGCTCGCAATAAGGGTGACATCGGGACGTTCACGCTTGGTCCCCGGCGCACTTTGGGCGATGCCCAAGCCAAGGCTATTGAGGGACTGAAAGTAGGCGATGTCTCGCCTCCCATTGAGCTGCCCGATGGCTTCCAACTCTTGAAGGTGACCGAACGGCAGGAGGCGCGCGTTCGCCCGCTCGATGCCGAACTGAAACGCCAGATCCAAATGCGCCTGGCACAACAACGCGCCGAGGGGGCCATTCGCGAGTATATCGAGACGCTCCGTCGCGATGCTTACATCTGGATCGCTCCCGCTTACCGCGAGCAATACGCGGCCGCTGAGACGACGACGGCGAATCCGAAGAAGCCTCAATGAACTCGCTCCCGCTTCAACTCATAGGACCACCGCTCGAGCCATGATGAGAGATCATCGCGTTCGCATCCTCAGTAATGCGCCGGAGACGCCTACCTATTGGCGTTTGCGGGTTCATCTCTCGGAAGCCTTCGCAGCGCGCCCTGGTCAGTTCGTCATGATGCGCGCGCGCGATCAGTGGGAGCCGATCTGGAGGCGCCCGCTCGTCATCTATCGCATGGAGGAGCACGCCGAGGGCGTGCACCTGGAATTCCTCTACAAAGTCCTCGGACGCGGGACCGCGCTGCTCAGTCGCCAACGTCCGGGTGATGAGCTGGAGATGTTGGGCCCATTGGGTAACGGCTTCCCCACGGGCGAGAATCCGGAAGCCGAAGCGATCCTCGTCTCGGGTGGGATCGGCCTCCCGGCCCTCTATCTTTTGGCCGAAGCCTTGGCGCGTGACAAAAGGCCGATTCGACTCTTCCACGGCGAACCAACGGTCGAGCCAGGGATCCCTTTCCCTTTCCTGGAGGACTTCGCGCGCGTGTTGAAGCCAGAAGCGATCACGCTGGCCACGGAAGATGGCTCGCAAGGAGTCCGGGGACTGGTGACCGAAGCTCTTGAGGCTGATTTGGAGCGCGCGCGTCCGCGCCGCGCCGTCCTCTACGCGTGCGGCCCCACGCCAATGTTGCGACGCGTGGCTGAGATCGCCGCACGGTGGGAGCTGCCAGCTTACGTTTCGCTCGAAGCCCGCATGGCCTGCGGATTCGGCGTTTGTCTGGGCTGCGCCGTCAAGACGCAATTCGCCTCGGATCGCGCGCCTCACTATCGCCGCGCTTGCATCGAAGGTCCGGTCTTCCGAGCGGAGGAGGTCATCTGGGATGAGTTGTGATCTCTCGGTCGAAATCGCCGGACTGCGTTTCAAGAATCCGGTCCTCACCGCCAGCGGCACCTTCGGCTATGGGATAGAATTCGCTCAATGGTTCGATCTCGGGCGGTTGGGCGGAATCTGCACCAAAGGGCTCTCACTTGAACCGCTGGAAGGGAATCCTCCGCCCCGAATCGTTGAGACACACGGCGGTATGCTCAATTCCATCGGCCTACAGAACATCGGCGTTCGCGCCTTCGTCGCCGAGAAACTCCCTCTCTTGCGCCAATTCCAGACGCACATCATCGCCAACGTCTTCGGCTCCTGCTTCGAGGAGTATCTCGAAGTCATCCGCATCCTCGACGACGCCGAAGGGATCGCCGCATATGAGTTGAACATCTCTTGCCCGAACGTAAAAGCGGGCGGCATGGAGTTCGGCAACGATCCGGATGAGGCCGCTCGTCTGACGGAAGCGTGCAAACGGATCGCCCGTCGCCCGATCATCGTGAAGCTCTCGCCCAATGCCGGCGACATCGTTCGGGTGGCGTGCGCAGTGGAATCGGCTGGGGCCGATGCCATCTCTGCGATCAACACGATCCTCGGCCTCTCGGTGGATATCTACACGCGCCGCCCTCGACTGGCGATGGGAATGGGTGGTCTCTCCGGCCCCGCTATCAAACCGATCGCTGTGCGCATGGTCTATCAAATTGTTCGCGCCGTCCGCATCCCCGTCATCGGCATCGGCGGGATTGCGACCCCTGAGGATGCCTTGGAGTTCCTCATCGCCGGCGCAACGGCCGTGCAAATCGGGACGGCGAACTATTACGATCCGCTCGTCTCAATCAAGGTCATCGAAGGTCTTCAGCAGTTCTGCCAGCAACAGCGAATCACCGCAATTCGCTCGCTCATCGGCTCGCTCCGGATGGACGAGCGCCTTGCTTGACACACTCGGAGCCCCTGCCTAGAATCCATCTTGTGTGCAACACGCTGAGACAGGATTGATGGGAACATGGAAGACGCAACGCGTTCGTCGGTTGACCCATCGCTCATACCCCCTTCTGAAGAGCGCGGAGAATATTCGGTGACCAACGCTCAAGAGGCTGATCCTCCGACCGACTCGCTTGCGACTCCTGCGCTCTCCAATCCTCCGGCCTCGCCTGCTTCCTTGCCAGAGGTCAAAGCTTGGTCCCCGCATCTCGCTCTCAAAGCGACGCTCGCCTGCGCTGTTGCTTTCGTGATTCCAGGGGCTGGACACGCGGTCCTCGGCCGATGGATCCGCGCCATGCTGCTGTGCGTGGCGATCCTCGGGATGTTCGCCGCTGGTCTCTTTCTGTTCGGTGGCAAGCTCTATACGTTCAATCCCGAAGAGCCGCTCTCCATCTTCCCAGTCATCGCTAATGCTGGCATCGGTGGCCTCTATGTGCTTTGCGCCTTCCTCAGAGCGGGATTCGATGCGAACCCCGAGGTCCCGACCTACGAGTACGGGAACACCTTCTTGCTCGTCGCTGGCCTCCTGAATTACCTCGTCGTCCTCGATGCCTTCGATATCGCTGTGGGGAGGAAGAAGTAGATGCATCTGCTGGCCATGGTCCTCTTCGCGCTATGCGTTTCAACGGTCTTCGCGATCGTCACCAAAGAGGAGCCACGCGAACAACTCCACTACGCCGTGAAGGCCTTCTTCGCCTTCCTCGGTATCGCCTTAGCGATCGGGTGGCTCATGTATCCGTTCTCTTGAACCGTCTTGCCCACTCGCATCCCGAGTTGAGCACAATTTGCGACTTGCGCCTTCCCATGCTATCCTGATTGACGTAATGCGCTTGCGCAGTAGTCGTGAAAGCTATCAGCGTACGCGACGAGATCGGTGCTTTGGAGGAGTCGTATGATAGGGGAGCCGGAAATTACAATTGAGAGCAAGGAGGAAGGGAAGCCCATCGAGAAGAAGATCGCGACAGAGGGAGAACGGCCCGATCCCCTTGAGGAGATCGCCTCATCGGTGAGGGAATTCGCACAGCGGATTCCCGATTCGATCGCTAAAGCGATCGAGAAGGCCCTTCAGGGGAGAGATTTCCCACTCATGGTGCGCGTCAATCGCGAATCGTTACGGCGCATTGACGAGTTGGTCGAGGCCGGGATCTTCAAGAGTCGCTCTGAGAGCGCGGCGTTCTTGATCAGCGAAGGGATCAAGGCACAAGCCAGTCTCTTCGAACGGATCGAAGAGAAGATCCGCGAAATCGAGCGGTTGAGGAGTGAATTGAAGAATCTCGTGAGCCAGGACGTGAAGCCGACGCCGTGATCTTCGCTCGAGCGCGCGCCCTCAATGGATGAAGCGAGGGGGAGGGCATGGGGACCGCTCCCCTTCGCTCGAGGTGGGGCCCCCTACTGGACTGGCTCGGGGTTAAGGAGTGAGGCAAAGATGTATTGGGGACGCATGGCCAGAGGGGCTTTCAATCGAGAATGAAACTGCATAATCGGAAGGTCCCGCGGATTTCGCAAATGGAGCCGAAGAGGCGCACGGCGCGTTCTCGTCCGGTCTCATCCATCACGACCAGGCGCACGCGCTCATAGACTCGCACATCACCGTAGGCGACGATGCGTTGAGGTTCCACCCGAAGGAGCGTGTATGCTCGTCCTCCATGCTCTTGGAGGATACGATACAACCCTTCGGCATTTTGAGGCGCATACGCGGACCAGACCCACTCGCAAGACAAATTGGGCGTGGGAGGTAGCGCGGGCCAAAGCTCATTACAGAATCCTTCCTTCGTGAGGAGGAGTCTTTCGAGCGCGGCCCGATCCTGCCGATGGAGAGCGCGAAGGACCTCCTCGGCGAGCGCTCGAACTCCGGGACGCGATTCACTGGGTATGGAGGGGAGCACAAGGGCGGCGCTTTCGATTCGCGCGTTCGATGAAAGCCAGAGACGTGATCCAAACAGCACAACGAATGCGCCCAAAAGGAGTCCGATGCCCCACACAATGCCCGTGCGGCTTCGCAGGAAGCGCACGATCAGTGGGGAGCGCACTCCTTGTTCGATTGAACGCGCGCGCTGTACGTGACTCTGTCGGTGCCTTCCCATACGGCGTGCGCTCCCCTTTCAGGTCAATCTCGAGCGATCACGATCCACTTGGCCTTCGTCCAGTCGTTCTGCGGATTAACTCCCCCCAGGAAATACACTGGCTCGAAGAACCCATCGTTCGGAGGAGAAGCCACGCGAGCTCGATCGAGAGCGGGAGAATCATCTGCCGGTCGGAAATCGGGATCATCGAGATTGAAGGGGTCACGGAGCTTGGGATCAGCGGTCACAATGTGCGCGAAGTTGCTGACAAGGCTGCTCGTCGCGCCGGAAGCGAAGTTCGGCCCGTTCTCGAAGAAGATCGCATGAGAGACCACCAGCTCCCCACGTTGAGCGAGCGTCTGGCTGATGCTTCCCTGGATGTCGAGTCCCGCGCGCTTGAACCCGACGACGATGAGATTGCGGAGCGTTCCCGCTGTCCCTCGTCGCAGCACAATGCCCGCGCCACCGCCTGTCTGCGGGCGAGGATCTCCGACCAGGGTGACGTTATAGATCGTGGGATTCGAGCGCGGCAGCAGGTTGTTGTCGTTCTCGTTGTTGTCCGCCTCGATGCCGCGATCGGCGGCTGGATCTACTTCCCCATCTTGCTGAACGACGACAAACTGCGCCTTCCCCGTCCATCCCGTCTGCCAATCGAAACCGTCATCGCCTGGCCCAGTGACGAGGACATACTTCACATTCACCGTGCCGCCGAAAAACTCGATCCCATCATCGGCCCCGCGATTGACGTGAACGTGGTCCACAATTGTCCCAGCGCCGACGCCGGCGAGCGTGAAGTTATTCAGCTCACGATCGGGAGCGACGGGGAATCCGGCGAACTCGATCCGAACATAGCGGATCACGCCGCTGCTGTCATTGGGATCGTTGCCGCCATACACGCCTGTCAACCCAGCCTCCCCCTGCTCCTCTCCCCCGGGCGCATTGATGGGGGCGCGGCCATTGATCCACACGCCTCCCCAATCCCGAGGGCTGCGCTGTCTCCTTGGCTGCGCGCTCGTGAAGACGATGGGAGACGAGGGCGTTCCCTCAGCGATGAGTTTCGCCCCGCGATCGATGACCAGGAAGCTCCGATCTAGGCCTTTGATGACCGTGCCGGGGAGAATCGTCAGCGTCGCGCCCGCGCGCACGAAGACAGCTCCGCTCAGGATGTACTCCTTATCCGGGGTCCACGTGCGATTGGATGTGATGTCGCCTTGCACGATCACCTGCTCTCTTTGTTGAGCCGCGATGGGAAGGGCGACCGTGAACCAGAGGACGGCCAGTCCAGCGGCTGCGCCCTTCCTCCAGATTTCTCTTCGTCGTGTCATACGCCTCCTCCTTTGTGGGGAATTGTCAGCGGATTCGATACGAGAGGCCGATCTGGATCGTCCGGCCTCGGCGATAGAACCAATAGGGATCCGATCCCTGATGGAATCGGATCGTGCGATTGAGCAGATTCTCGAGCGAGACTTTGATCTCCATCCGTTTCGCCTCGCCCAAGAACTGTTTAGCGAAGATGAAATCGAGAGTGGGATACCCATCTTGAACGATGTCGGCCAACCCATAGGCGCCGACCTCGCTCAAGCGCTGCCCGACATACTGCGCGAGCAGACGCGCATACGCGCTTATGCGTGGGATCTCATAATCGAGAGCGGCGTTGAAGAGATGCTGTGACTGTCCAACCAACGGACGTCGCAAGGAGGTGAGGACGTTCAATTGCTGCCGTCCGATTGTCACCCGCGAACGCACGTAGGTGTAGTTTCCCAACACTCCCACTCTTTGCCAAGAAGGTCCCAAGAATCCGAGCCCTCGGCGCACCTCAACCTCAAAACCCGCATTACGTGCCCCGGCCACATTTCGGAAGGAGACGATCGTCGTCTCATTGGAGGGCTCGATCACCGGTTCGATGGGATCGGTCATGCGCTTGAGGAAAAAGCTCACGGCGAACACCTCGGGGGGGCGGATCCACTCCCACCGTAGGTCGAAATTCCGAATGCGCGTCCGCCGGAGATCGGGATTCCCTCGCGCCGAGGGCCCGCCTGTCACATCCGTATATTCGTATGGGCTCAACTCGCGGAAGTGCGGACGTGCGACCGTCTGACTCCAGCCCAAACGCACGTTCATCTGAGGTGTGAGCGCGAGCACGAGGCCCATGCTGGGGAGGACATCCCGAATCTTTTGCCCCGCCTCGACCGGATTCAGGGTGCGGTTGAAGGGATTGAACGTTTGGACGAGCTGATCGGAATCTTCCACGCGTCCGCCCAGGATGAGGCGCCATCTTTTGAACGTTAGATCACCCATCACGTATCCGGCGGCGATATCATGCGTCGCGGCATAGGCGTCCGTCGGGCGCGTCTCCTCGAATAGCTCGAATCCGTCGGGCCGAATATTCTCGGGCGCAAGGAGCTGCTCCGGCGGGAGGAAGACGTCTATCCCCCGCAACCGCCGAGCGATGAATCGAAATCGGCGGGAGAGAAACGCGCGATCGCGATTGCTATAGGAAGCCCCCGCTTTGAGCGCGAGCGTGAATCCCCGCGCGAAGAAGAAGGTGCTCCAATCCACGGCTGGCTCTCGCAGATTCTCCCTCATCCGGTTGAACAACCGGAGCCCGCTCTGCAGCTGGCTGAAGAAGCGAAATCGCTGTCGCCCCGGATCGAACTCGTAAATGACCTCGCGCGCATCCGGCTCATCCAAACGAGCGCGCGAATAGGTCCATCGCCATGCGAGAAGGCTGTTGCCGAGGCTGGGGAAGACATGCTCTCCGGCGAGTTGCCCCGAGGCGATCTCTTCCTCGGTGAAGCGCAATCGGTAATTGCGAATGACGGTGAATCGGCTCTCGTACCATCCCTGGTAGATGCGCGTTTGATCCGTGCCATCGTGCGCGTAGAATGACCGGAACATGAGCTTGTGTTGCGAGGTGAGCTGATAGGCGACAGAAGTCAGCCCTCCAAGGCGCGCCGTTTGAGTGCTGGATGTGTACCCCTGCAGGAGATTCAAATCCAGGCCTTCAGGCATCACCTCTCGCACGCGCGAGAGCAGCCCATGTCGTCGCAAGAACTCCGAGTCCGCGAAGATGCTCCGCGGAATGGGACGCCTTTCGGCACCGAGGATGTAAAAGATGCGATCCTCACGCTGCGTATGGAGAGTATTGCTGAAGCTGAGGCCACCGACGATGCCCCACCGCCCCCAGCTCCCTCCTCCGGAGAGGTTGATCCCCTGATTGGGGGCTGCTCGATGATGCCGAGGTTCCCAGATGTTCCGAAAAGCACGACCGAACGCCTGTAGCTCCGTTGAAGAGAATCGCCCAGGAATCACCGCTTGATCGGGGATGATGGCTGGCAATCGTCGAGTGCTTTGACCAAAGCCGAGCCAATCCCATCGTCCTCCGGGATACGTCCCGAAAGGCTTGAAGCTCGTCTGGGAGTTGCCGCCTATCGAGTACCCGATCTTGAGCGTCCCCGAAGGCGGGAAATCCAAGGTCCGAAGTTTCACAACTCCCCCGGAGAACTCTCCCGGTTGATCCGGAGTGAACGACTTCAAGACACGAACTTCTTGAAGCAAGTTGGCTGGGATCAAGTCCATGGGAACGACCCGACGATCTGGTTCGGTCGTCGGCAGCATGGCCTCTCCGAGCATCGTCTGACTGTAGCGCTCTCCCAAGCCGCGCACGTAAACGTATTTGTTCTGCACTACGGACAAACCGACCAAGCGGGAGAGCACCGAAGCCGTATCAGATTTCACATCGCGCACCATCTCCGCCGCACTGATGGCGTCGCTCACAACGGCTGCGGCCTTTCGCTCCTCCAGCAGCGCAAGACGCGCATCCCCATCCCCCGCCCGGACTTCAATCTCTCCGAGCTTCAGGTCGGCTGGGCTCAACGCGATGTCGATCGAGGTCACATCTCCTGCTCGCACTTCAACGGCGGGAACAACCTCCTCTCTGTACCCATCGCGCCAAATGCGCAGCTCATATGTCCCCGGCGGAAGCAGGAGACGAAAATTCCCTTCGGCGTCCGTTCGAACCTCCACCGATAGGCCGGCCACGCGGACGAGGACTTCCGGCAATGGCCGGTTCGTCTGCAGGTCTATGACGACGCCCAAAATCGTTCCCTGGGATCCCTGTCCCCTTGCGTTCGAGGAGCGGACTTCTTGAGCCATGGTGGGGATTGTGGAGATGAGCATCCCAAGGATGAACGCGATTGGTCCCAATCCCTTCATGCATCCGCCTCCTTGTGCCTTCATCAGCAAGGGAGAGAATACCGGATGCGGATCAACTCCTTGTTAGGGGAACGTTAAATCCGTGCAAATTTTCGGCGAAGGGGAAGTGAGATCAACTCGCGCGAGGAGGGAAATCCCTACTTCACAACGACATTGAGGTGGCCACCAGACTCAAGGCCCGGAGGATGAGTTCCTCCTCTTCGGAGGAGACCGTTCGGAGATCGAGGAGTACCTCCTCCTCCTCGATCCGCGCAATGATTGGTGGATCGGCCGCACGAAGTCGCGCCTCCAGCTCGTGAGCCGGGAGACGTTCATGTCGCAGAGCGATGAGCGCCGTCCGAAGGCCGACCTCTGGGGCTGCGCCACCACCGGCGACCGAGACACCGTCCCTCAATCGAACGCGAAACGCTTCACCGCATATTCGCCGAAGTCGGCTTGCGAAGGCCCGAGCGCGACGTCGCACCTGCTCCGGCGTCAGGGCGATCATCCGAAGGACCGGGATCTCCTCAAGGCGTCCGGCCAGATACGCTCGCAGAGTCGCTTCCAACGCCGCGAGCGTGAGTTTATCCGGCCGAACGACGCGCATCAACGGATTTCGAGCCAAACGCTCGAGGATCGCCGCGCGCCCGACGATGATCCCCGCCTGCGGTCCTCCGAGCAATTTGTCCCCACTGAAGGAGCAAACGTCCACGCCCTCCGCCAACGAATGTGCGACCGTCGGTTCGTCGGGGATCCCCCACGGTCGTAAATCCACGAGGCATCCACTCCCCAAATCCTCGTAACACGGCAGACCATGCCGATGAGCCAGGGCGACGAGGTCCCGAAGGGACGGTCGCTCCGTGAATCCAATGATGCGAAAGTTGCTCCAGTGTGCGCGAAGGATGAGCCGTGTGCGCTCGGTGATGGCGCGCTCGTAATCCTCCAAGCGCGTGCGGTTCGTCGTCCCAACCTCGCGAAGAATCGCCCCGGACTTCGCCATGATCTCCGGCAAGCGAAATGCTCCCCCGATCTCGATCAGTTCTCCTCGCGAGACGATGACCTCGCCCCCTTCGGCCAGTGTGTTGAGCACGAGCAGCACAGCCGCCGCATTGTTGTTGACAACGAGAGCGGCTTCCACATCAAGCAGGTGACGCAACACATCCTGACAATGCATTTCGCGTCGCCCGCGCTCACCGCGCACGAGATCGAACTCGAGATTCGAGTATCCCACCCCGACGCGCTCGATGGCCTGAAGCGCTGCGGCCGAAAGCGGCGCGCGTCCCAGGTTCGTATGGAGGACGACTCCCGTGGCATTGATCACTCGTCGCAATGAGGGGCGTTCGAAGGCCTCCAGGCGCGCGCGCAACCGGCGCTCAATCTCGCGCGGCACGTCCTGGGGCGTCAGCGCCAGATGCCCGGCGCGAAGCTCTCGTCGCAACTCATCGGTGACGGCGCGCACTTCGCGCACGACGATCGCTCGACCGAATCGCTCGGTCCACGGCGCGATCGAACCCCAATGCAAGATGGATTCGACCGAAGGAATCGCGCGCAACCGTTCGACGCTCTCCGCTTCTGTCACCGATTATCCTCCCTAGCAGGGTCGCTCGCCCGACCGGATATGCGCTCGTAGGATCCCCGTCGCTGACGGGAGCTATTGTCTCTTCGCACCGACGCGCGGCGGCTCACCCACCTGGATGCGCACGAGGAACTCACCACTATTGTCCCGAAGCGTCCCCTCGTTCACCGTCAGGAAGAGCCGACCGCGACGATGCGCGACGATCTCAGCCGCCGGGCCGATGAAGAGGAACTCGTCATTGTCATCCCCGATGACGGCGATCACGGCGCCGCTCGGATGATGCGGCATCAACCGATCCGGATCTTCTCGCTCGATGCCTTCGGGCCCGACCTCCTGTGTCGCCGAGACGCGGATGCGCCCGCTGACAGCCAGTCGCAATTTCTGCCCTTCGACGACATCAATCCCGGTGTCGATCCACTCTTGATTGGCCGGGACCTTGACGGTGCGCTCCGTATATCGCGGCAGCGCGACGGCTCCCGCTGGCGTCGGCGCTGAAGTCGCCAACTCCTGAGCCGGACGCGCGCTCGGCGCTCCCTCTTGCGCGCGCGGGGCCTCCACCGGTGTTTCTGCTCCCCCGAAGTCTATGCGCTCGACGTCGCTGGCTTTGAGAATCGCCCGGCTTTGCGTTCCCGAGAGGATGAGGGTGAACTCCCCGTTCTCGAATCGAACGACGCGTCCACGAAGGACCGATCCGTTGCGCAACCACACGGTGTGAGGTTCTTGGGCGACCGGGCGATCTTGGACCGAAAGCCTCGCAGTGGAGCGAACAGGTGAAGATTCGGCTGCGGAGATCCCAACCACTGCGATCGCGATCAGAACGAGGACGAGCAATGTGCACCTCATCTCCTTCCTCCCCTCGGCACGTGCCGGTTCGCAACTGCATGCGTCTTCGAACCGACCCGAACAGCAGAGGCATGGCGGCGCCATGTCCCTACAGAGCGGATAGGGTTTCGACATACTGACGCGCTCGCGCCGTGAGATCCGGCGCGCCGACGAGATCGGAGATCACAGCGATAACGTCCGCGCCAGCCGCGATGACCTGTGGTGCTGTCTCCAGTGAGATCCCTCCAATGGCCACCAGCGGTTTCCGAATCCGCGCCCGAACAGCTCGGACCATTTCCACGCCCACGACCGGATCCGGCTTCTCCTTCGTCCGCGTGGGGAAAATCGGACCGATGGCGATGTAATCCACCGGAAGCGCGTCCGCCTGAAGCGCCTGCTCCAACGAATGCGTCGAATAGCCGATGAGGCGATCCGGACCGAGGAGTTTCCGCGCTTTCTCCGGCGGAAGGTCCTCTTGTCCGAGATGGACGCCGTCAGCCCCAACGGCCAGGGCAATATCCACGCGATCATTGATGAGCAGCATGACGCCAAGCTCTCGGGCGACGGCGACGGCCTCCTGCGCCTCGCGATAGAAATCCCGAGGCGACGCCTCCTTCTCCCGCAACTGGATGAGACGAATCCCGCCAGCCGCTAGTCGCCGCACTTGCTCAGCGTGCGAGAGTCCGCTCAACCGACGATCCGTGATAGCGTATACGCGCGGAAGCCCCATCACATCCCCCTCATCAGCTTCGCTCTCGAAGATCTCGCGGCGAGCCCGGACTCACGCCTACGACGGTATCACCCCCCGCCACAGAATGCAAGCGCACCGGGCAAGCTCCGCGCAAGATGCGTCGCGCGCCCTGTCGCGCCAACAGATGCGCGATGAGCCGATAGGCATTCCACGCGAAGAAGACATTCGGTCCCGGCAAGACCGCCAGCGCCGCCGTCACCGGAAGCAGGAGGGCATTGAGGACGATCCCCCGCGTATGCGCGCGGGATTGACGCCGAAGGAAGCGCAGGAATCGGCGCTGCACGAGCGTCGCCGAGAGCGATGCCGGATATAGGAGCACGATTTCCGCTGCCGTGCGCATGTGTCGCAGGAGCGATTCATTCGGATCAATGCGCGCTTCCAGTCGTCGAAGCCAACGCTGAATCCACCCCATCCGTTCAGATGTCTCGATCGCGCGCCGCGCATGGCGATACTCGGCCAAGAGCCGTTGCCAGAGCCGAGTGATGACTCCCTCGGGGCCAGCGGAGAATTCCGCGCGAGCCTCCCTCTCACCTTCCGGTTCGGCCTGGAAGGTCCACCGATTCCCCGGACCGATCACGAGCCGGATCCTCATTCGCTCGCCGCCAGTTCCTCCTCCAGAAGTTGCTCCTCATACAACTCGGCATAGACGCCACCCCGGGCGAGTAATTCCTCGTGCATCCCTTGCTCGACCACGCGCCCGCGGTCCAGGACGATGATTCGATCCGCCTCGCGCACCGTCCATAACCGATGCGAGATGAAGAGCACCGTGCGCCCGGACATGAGCGCTCGAATCTGCGCGAGGATGTGCTCTTCCGTATGCGCATCCACAGCCGAGAGGGCATCGTCCAAGATGAGAATGCGCGGCCGCCGAAGGAGTGCGCGCGCGATCGCCACGCGCTGCCGTTGTCCTCCGGAAAGCATGATCCCGCGCTCGCCCACGATCGTGCGAAATCCCTCGGGAAATCCCCGAATCTCTTCATCAAGTCCGGCCCACCGCGCGGCTTCCGCAATCTCCGACTCACTGACCGAGTCGACGCCGAACGCGATATTTTCAGCGACGCTCATGCTGAAGAGGAACGGTTCCTGCGGCACCACGCCAAGCGCGGCGCGCAATTGCGCTCGGGGGATCTCCCGGATATCTCGCCCATCAATGAAGACGGTTCCGGGCGGCGGCTCATAGAGTCGCGTGAGCACATTCACCAAGGTCGTCTTCCCCGATCCCGTTCGTCCGACGATGGCCACCATCTCTCCGGGTTCGATCACCAGCGAGACATCGCGCAAGACCGGCGCTTGATCATCATAGCTGAAGGTCAGACGACGAATCTCGATCTTCCCTTGCGGGATCCATCCGTCGTCAGCCTTCGGAAGAAGAGGCGCGGCGACCTCCCGACTCTCGGGCTCCCGCTCCAAGACCTCCACGATGCGGCCCATGCTGGCCAGTCCGCGTTCGACGAGGTTCACGACCCAGCCCATGGCGATCACCGGCCAAACGAGCCGCGCCAGATAGAGATTGAACTCCACGAACTGACCGACACTGATCGCTCCCGCGAGGGCGAGCCGGCCGCCATACCAGAGTACGGCCACCGATCCGAGCCCGATGAGAGCCGCGAGCGTGGGAGAGAAGAGCGCGGTCAACCGAATGAGGCGCAGGTTGCGCCGCACGTATTCCCGATTGAGGGCCCGAAAGGCGCGGCGCTCTGCCTCCTCCTGTCCATAAGCGCGCACGACGCGCACGCCCGCGAAATTCTCCTGCGCGCGCGTGCTCAAGCGCCCCAGTTGCTCCTGCACCCGTTCGAAATGGGCGTGAATGCGCGCTCCGAAAAGTTTCGTCGCGATCGAGACCAACGGCAGGGAGAGCAAGGCCAGCGCCGTCAGCCGTCCGCTCACCCGAATCATCAATGGCAGCGCGAGCGCGAACACGACGAGCGCGTTCACCAAGTACATGAGCGCCGGCCCGACGAGCATCCGCACGGCGTTCAGATCATTGGTCGCTCGCGACATGAGATCGCCCGTCCGGTATTCGTGGAAGAATTTCGGCCCCATCTGCTCCAAGTGTGCGAAGAACTCGTTGCGCAGCTCATACTCGATGTCCCGCGACATTCCGACGAGCAACCGTCGCTGCCAAAAGAGGAAGAGTCCCTGCCCCAATGCAATGGCGATCACCAGGAGCCCATAGCGAAAGAATTTCTCCGCCGTCGTCGCCCGCACCAGATCATCTACAGCTTGGCGCACGACGGTCGGGGCCGTGATGCCAATGGCGTTTCCTACGAGAATGCATCCGAGGCCCAGGACGAGCCCCCGCCGATGCCGTTTCCAAGCGGCCAGGATACGCCTCCACGCCCGCCGTCGAACGTTCTCCGAATCCCCACGCCTGCTCTCGGAAAGCACGCCAGCCATTCGTCATACCCCCCATTGCCGCAACACTTCAATAGGCCCGCAACTGTTCCTGATACGCGAGGAATTGCTGCTTCATCTCCTCGAGCGAATCGCCGCCGAACTTCTCGCGCATCGCTTGCGCGAGCACGATGGCGACCATCGCTTCTCCGATCACCCCCGCCGCCGTGATGGCCGTTACGTCCGAGCGCTCGAAGGTGGCCTCGGCTGGCTCTTTCGTGACAACGTTGACGCTATTGAGCGGCCGCCGCAAGGTCGAGAGCGGTTTCAAATAACCGCGCACGCGGATCTCCTCGCCGTTGCTAATCCCCCCCTCGATGCCGCCGGCGCGGTTCGTCTTCCGGTAGAATCGGCGTTCGGTGGCATCGTAGAAGATCTCATCGTGGACGCGCGAGCCGGGCCATCGGGCGGCCATCACCCCAAGGCCGATCTCGACGGCCTTCACCCCCTGAATTGACATGATGGCTTGCGCCAAGCGCCCATCTAATCGCAGATCCCATTGCGTATGCGTGCCCAAGCCCGGAGGTACGCCATGAGCGACGACCTCGAAGAGGCCGCCCACCGTATCGCCAGCGCGCATCGCTTCTTCGATCCGCGCGATCATGTGCGCCTCCAACTCGGGATCCGCACATCGCAGGGGCGAATCCTCGGGGATGGCTTGGATCTCTTCCCACGAAACGTCCTCACGCGGTTGCTCGGGCACCCCCCCGACCATCAAGACGTGACTGCTCACCTCAAGGCCGAACTCGCGCAAAAGCAATTTCGCCAAGGCGCCAACGGCCACGCGCGCCGCCGTTTCGCGGGCGCTCGCCCGCTCTAAGATGTCGCGCAAATCGTGCGTGTTGTATTTCAAGCCTCCGGCCAAATCCGCGTGCCCGGGTCGGGGACGCACGACTCTCCGTGCCTTCCGTTCGTCCTCGAACGCGCGCGGTTCGAGCGCCATCACCTCTTGCCAATTCGCGAAATCCCGATTCTCGATCAAAAGCGCAATGGGCGACCCGAGTGTGCGTCCATGCCGCACCCCGCTCAAGATCTCGGCACGATCTCGTTCGATCTTTTGCCGAGCGCCGCGCCCGAAACCGCCCTGTCGCCGCCTCAGCTCCCGCGCGATGAATTCCACATCCACAGACAATCCGGCCGGAAACCCCTCCACGATGGCCACCAGCGCTCGACCATGCGACTCCCCCGCCGTGAGGAAACGAATTGCCATCGCCCTCCCCTCCTGGATGAGTTGCTCAACTGGGGACCTCCAACAACTTGCGCTTCAACGCCTTGATCCGATCGCGCAACGCGGCCGCTCGCTCGAACTGCAGTTGCCGCGCCGCTTCCCGCATCTCGGCTTCCAACTGCCGGATGCGCTCCTCCACAGCCTCCTCCGTCATCACCTCCTCGTCGTCCTCGTCCAACGGAACGGTCACGTAATCGGCCTCAATGATGTTAACGAGGGTCTCCTCGATGGGCTTAACGACCGATTGCGGCGTGATCCCGTGCCGCCGATTGTACTCCTGCTGCTTCGCCCGACGTCGCTCCGTCTCGCGGATCGCCTGCGCCATGGACTCAGTGATGCGATCGGCGTAGAGAATCGCTTTCGCATTGACGTGCCGCGCGCATCGCCCCATGGTTTGGATGAGCGCGCGCGTCGAACGTAAGAATCCCTCCTTGTCGGCATCGAGGATGGCGACCAGTGAGACCTCTGGCAAATCGAGCCCCTCGCGCAGGAGATTCACGCCGATCAGCACATCGAAATCCCCACGCCGGAGATCGCGCAGGATCTTAACCCGCTCCAGCGTGTCGATCTCCGAGTGGAGATACCGGACGCGCACGCCTAACTCCGCATAATACGCGCACAGGTCCTCCGCCATCCGTTTGGTGAGTGTCGTCACCAGCACGCGCTCGCCCCGCGCCACTCGCTGCCGAATCTCGTCAAGCAGATCATCCACCTGTCCGCGCACCGGGCGCACCTCCACTTCCGGATCGAGCAAGCCCGTCGGACGCACGACCTGCTCCACGACTTCCCCACCCGCTTTCTCCAGCTCGTAATCGCCCGGCGTCGCCGAGACGAAGATAACCTGTCCAACGCGCGCCTCCCATTCCTCGAACATCAGGGGCCGATTGTCGAGCGCGCTCGGCAATCGAAACCCATATTCGACCAGCGTCTCCTTCCGAGAACGATCCCCATGGTACATGCCACGAATCTGCGGGATCGTCTGATGGCTCTCGTCCACGATGACGAGCGCGTCCTTGGGGAGATAATCGAGCAACGTCGGTGGAGGTTCGCCCGGTCGCCGTCCCGTCAGATGCCGGGAATAATTCTCAATCCCGCGGCAATATCCGAACTGCTCCAACATCTCCAGATCGTAGAGCGTTCGCTCCCGAATTCGCTGCGCCTCGAGCCGCTTCCCCTTGGCTTCCAGTTGCGGCCACCACCACTCCAATTCCTCCCGAATCGAGCGAATGGCTCGACGCAACACCTCCTGGCGCGTGACGAAGTGCGTCTTCGGATACAGCGCCACGCGATCCACGCGCTCGATCACCTCCCCGAAGAGAGGATCAATCGTCGCGATCGCCTCCACTTCGTCCCCCCACAACTCGATCCGAAGGGCCAGATCGCGATCCACCGGATAGACCTCCACGATATCCCCTCGCACCCGAAACATGCCCCGTCGCAGCTCGTCCTCAGTCCGCTCGTACTGCAACTCGACCAATCGCCGCAGCAACTCCGCACGCGAGAGCATCTGTCCCCGATGCACCCAGAACAGCATCCCGTAGTACTCGTTCGGATCCCCGAGACCGTAGATGCACGAGACGCTCGCCACGATGATGACGTCCCGCCGCTCGAAGAGCGCGCGCGTGGCCGACATCCGCAACCGATCAATGTCCTCGTTGATGATGGCTTCCTTCTCGATGTACGTGTCGGTCGCTGGGATGTACGCCTCCGGCTGATAGTAGTCGTAATAGCTCACGAAGTACTCCACGGCATTGTGGGGGAAGAACTTCTTGAACTCTTGATAGAGCTGCGCGGCAAGCGTCTTATTGTGCGCCATCACGAGCACAGGCCGATTCACGCGCTCGATGACCTTGGAGATCGAGAAGGTCTTGCCCGAGCCCGTGATGCCCATGAGGACTTGAAATCGCTTCCCCTCGCGCACCCCTCTCACCAGGGCTTCGATCGCCTCGGGTTGATCGCCGCGCGGTTGATAGTCGGAGACCAACGTGAACTTCATAACGCGCCCTCACCAAAAGCTGAATTATAGTCCGATCCCTCTAGCGGGAAAAGACCTCGCGCGTTCACCCTCTTGCCCTTTCCTCTCCCGCTCGCGCTCCTCTATAATTCCACCCTTCGTGGGCGTCATGCGCGGCGCCTCAAGGAGTGGCAAGAGCGATGTTCAAGATCCTGATTGTGGACGACGAAGCGACTGTGCGAACGTTCGTCCAGCAGGCGCTTGCTGATGAGGAGTACGAGATCCAAACGGCCGCTAACGTCTCGGAAGCTTTAGAACGAGCGCGCGAGGAGGTCTTCGATCTGGTCATCACCGACCTCATGATGACCCCCCTCTCGGGCATGGACCTGCTGCGCGCCATCAAGGAGATCTCCCCGGACACGGAAGTCCTTATGATGACCGCCTACGGGACGATTGAGACGGCCGTGCAAGCCATGAAGCTCGGCGCTTGCGATTATATCACCAAGCCATTCCCCATAGATGAGCTCCGCCTGCGCGTCGCGCACATCCTGGAGCGAAAGCGCTTGCAACGCGAGAACCGATGGCTGCGAGAAGAGTTGCTCCACCACTTCGGGATCGAGAATCTCGTCGGTCAAAGTTCGCCGTTCCTTCAGGTTCTGGAGAAAGTGCGGCGCGTCGCTCCAAGCGACGCCACCGTTTTGCTCACCGGTGAGACCGGAACGGGCAAGGACGTGATCGCTCGCGCGATCCACCTCTTGAGCCGACGTGCCTCGCGCCCATTCATCTCGGTCAACTGCGCAGCCCTGCCGGAACAACTCTTGGAGAGCGAACTCTTCGGACATGTCAAAGGCGCGTTCACCGGAGCCGTTGCGAATCGGAGGGGCTTGATCGAAGAGGCTTCCGGAGGGACGTTCTTCCTCGATGAGATTGGCTCGGTCCCGCTCTCGATCCAAGCCAAGCTCCTGCGCGTGCTCGAAAACAAGACCATCCGCCGTCTCGGGGAGAATCGCGAGATCCCCGTGGACGTGCGGATCATCGCGGCGACCAATCGAGACTTACACGATGCCCTCCGGCGCGGCGAATTCCGCGAAGACCTCTACTACCGGCTTAACGTCGTCACCATCCACCTCCCACCGCTGCGCGCCCGACGCGAGGACATCCCCTTACTGGCGCATCACTTCCTCCGCCAATTCTGCCAACGAGAGCAAAAGGTCATCCTGGGCTTCAGCGAAGCGGCCATGTCCGCACTGATGCACTACGCCTTCCCTGGCAATGTACGCGAACTGCGTCATATCATCGAACAAGCCGTCGCCCTCACCACCGGTCAGTGGATTACCATCGCTGATCTCCCTGCCCATGTGCGGATCTCCACCGCGCCCTCAGAAGAGCGAGAAGCCGAGACCATCCTCCATCAGGTCGAGCGCGATCTCATCCTTCAGGCGATCGAGCGCAACGAAGGCCACCTCGAACGCACGGCTCGCGATCTCGGTATCAGCCGCGTCACTCTTTGGCGGAAGATGAAGAAATACGGGCTCGCGAAACGATTCGTCTCTTCGTCGAATTCGCCCGAGGACACTTCCCCGTAATGGACGACTTCGTGCACAATGGGTCATCTCCTTCCCCGCGACGCCCCGCAATGAACGAAGCGTTTCATCCATGAAACCATCCGAGGAGGCGTGAAACGTTTGGGATCGAGCGTCCATCATGAAGCCCGCCCTTGTGTTCAGGCCCACCTTTTGAGGAATCCTTTGGTGAGGGAAGAGTTGATCCCGCTGCGATGAAATAAAGCGCTCGTCGCTTCAGACGAAGCGTCTTGGCACGTCGATTGCTTTTCTCCCCTCGGCGGAGGATGCGAGATGGCAGTGAAAAAGATCGCGATGCTCGCCATCGGTCTCAAGTGCATCTTGTGGCCCATTCCGGAAACCGCGAATCCCCATCCGCCATCGCCCAGGCCAATGATGCAAACCCTTTGGGTGCATTATGACGGCACACGATTTCAACTCATCGAGAGCCAGATTCACCCCGCATCGGCTCTCCCGCAGGCGTCCCCATCTCACTTGCCGGGAACTTTCCGGTTCACTGTGGAAGCTGAAGACGGACAAGTCCTTTTCGTCAGCGAATTTGACGATCCGCGCCCCATCCATGTGGATCGCCTCAGCGAAGAAGGAAATATTGACGGGCAGACGCTTCTCCTGCCGGAGACGATCTTCCCACTCCGGGTGCCGTATGCGGAAAAGGCTACTCGACTTCGCATCTCGGGAGACGACTTGCCGACGATCGTTCTCCCTCTGGAGGTTTCTACAGAAGCACTTGAAGCGACCAGCGCGCGACCGAATTATACGGCGCAGACGGTGATTCGCACGGGGCCCTCGAGCAATCGTCTGGACATCGTGTTTTTGGGCGATGGCTACCAAGCGACGGAGATGGAGAAGTTCGACCGAGACGTTCGCGCATTCGCTGCCCATCTGCTCGAGACTCAACCGTATGCGGCCTATCGCCACGCCATCAACATTCACAAGGTCAATGTGATCTCCCGAGACTCCGGCATCGATCGGCCGAGCCTCGGACTCTATCGCGATACAGCCCTGGATATGACGTTCGACTTCGGGGGCGTGCCGAGTGCCGTTTATGCTCCCGTAGAAAGCGAGTACAAGATCTATCGCGCGGCCGCTTTGGTGCCCGAAGCCGATCTCATTGTCGTCCTCGTGAACGAACGAGATTTCGGTGGCTCCTCTGGGCCCTTGAAGAACATCTCGGTCGTCACGACGCACGCACTGGGACCGGAGCTGCTAGTGCACGAACTGGGACATAGCTTCGCCTTCCTCGCTGATGAGAACGACGGTCCTTCGGCTCCGCCTTTGCGCGAACCGACGAAAGTGAACGTCACGCTTGAACACACCCGTGAGGGCCTTCGGCGAGTCGGGAAATGGGATTACTGGATCGAGGATGCGCGATCCTCGTCCGAATCGAGCATGAACGTTGGACTCTTTGAAGGAGGACTGGGTGCCTCGCGCGGAGTCTTTCGCCCATCCCCGACCTGCAAGATGCGGACGCTTGGTCAACCGTTCTGCCCCATTTGCATGGAACAGCATGTCCGACGTCTCTACTTCTACATTCGTCCGATCGAAGCCGCCCTCCCTCCGCCCGGCTCTTTGCTTTCAATTCACGAGACCATGGCCGATACGCTGCTCTTTCGCGTGGTTCCCCCGGAACCTTCGCCAGGGACGCTGCATATCGAATGGTTCATGGATGGCCTCCCGCTCGACCACCACGAAGCGAGCTTCTCCCTTCCCACGGCAACCCTCTCTCCGGGTCAGCATACGATCACGGTGGTTGTCACCGATCGGACCCCCTTCGTCCGTCGAGATCCACTAGGGCTTCTCTCTTCCCGCGTGAGTTGGACGCTCACGCGCTGACTATGCAGCCCCCATCCCCCGGGGCGATGGAAGCCATCCTCCCCATCGCCCCTCTTCATCTGACCTGCGTCGGAGAAGATGCCTCTTCTGCCCCGCCGTGATGTGCCAATTCATGACTGAGCAGACGAACGAAAGACGGATGCAAGAGGCCAAAATGATCCTTCAGCCGAATCCAGAGAGCGACCATCGGGCGATACACTTCGAAATCGTCGAAAAATCACCACCGAATAGTTCCCCCCCATCGGAGGGTATGGCCTACGGTCCCCCGCCGCGCGATGAAACCATCGGTCGCATCTACCGGCGTCGCGTTAACGTTCGATTTTCGATCCCTCGTGCATGACACGGACGGGGGGTAGATGGCGCGCTCGAATTGACGTGATTAAGGGGCTGGGCTACATTTCTCTGGCGAAACTCCGGTGAGGGATTCCGAATGCGAGAACGATCCTACGCGCTGGCGACCGACCTGTATGAGCTGACGATGGCGGCGGCCTATTTCGAGAATCAGATGAACCATCCCGCCACGTTCGAGGTGTTCGTGCGATGGATGCCGCCGAATCGGAGTTATTTGGTCGCTGCGGGACTCGCGCAGGTCATCGAGTATTTGCTGGAGCTGCGGTTCTCCCCCCGCGAGCTCGAATTCCTCCGCCGCTTGCCGGTCTTCCGGCGGGTCTCGGATGCCTTCTTCGATTACCTGAGCGAATTTCGATTTCGTGGCGATGTCTGGGCCATGCCTGAAGGGACCATCTTCTTCCCGAACGAACCGATCTTGCGAATCACAGCGCCGATCATCGAGGCCCAGATCTTGGAGACTTACGTGCTCGCCTACCTCAACTTCGAGAGCGCCATCGCGAGCAAAGCGGCCCGCATCGTGGACGCCGCCCAAGGGCGGGCCATCATTGAGTTCGGCGCGCGCCGCGCGCACGGCATGGAGGCTGCGCTCTATGCGGCGCGCGCGGCCTACATCGGGGGTTGCATCGGAACTTCTAATGTGGAGGCCGGCTATCTCTTTGGAATTCCCATTTACGGGACCGCCGCTCATTCCTGGAACATGGCCTTTCCGGACGAACTGGACGCATTTCGCGCTTATCTCCGCGTCTTTCCAGAGACGACGATTCTCCTCATTGACACCTACGATACGCTTCAGGGAGCGCGTAAGGCGACCGCCCTTGGCTCGGTCGTCCGCGGCGTGCGATTGGATAGTGGAGATCTGGCGACGCTCAGCAAGCAGGTGCGCGCTATCCTAGATGAGGCCGGGATGACCGAGACTAAGATCATCGCTAGCGGCGATCTCGACGAGTACAAAATCGCCGATCTCCTTGAGCAGGAAGCGCCCATCGACATCTTCGGCGTTGGCACGCAGCTCTCCACTTCCTACGATGCCCCGACTCTGGGCGGTGTCTACAAGCTGGTGGAAGAAGAGGTAGATGGACGCATCATCTACAAGATCAAACTGAGCACGGAGAAAGCGACCTATCCGGGCCGTAAACAGGTATGGAGGAGAACGGACGCTGAGGGCCGTTTCCTCTCCGACGTGATCGCTTTGGCCGATGAACCTCCGCCTCCCGACGCTTTTCCGCTGCTTGAGGAGGTCATGCGCGGAGGTCGCCTTGTCGCGTCTTTGCCTTCCCTCTCGGAGATCCGAGAGCGTACGCTGGAAAATGTGCGCCGATTGCCGGAAGCGTACCGCCGTTTGAGAGAAGCGGCGGAATATCCAGTCTCTTGGAGCGAACGCCTCGAAGACTTGCGACAGCAGGTCATCGCGGAGCTTCAGGGCGTGTGAGCTTTCATCCCGAACTTCCGCTGAGCAGAGCACGCAGTTGCTCCTCGCTCGCCTCCATGTACTGCCCCATGACGCGGAATTTCTGATACCGACGGGCCACAAGTTCCTCGATGGGCAGATCTCGCACCTCGGCCAATGCTTCCATGAGAAACCGATCGAGGATCTCCGCCATCTGACGCGGATCCGTGTGCGCGCCCCCGGGCGGCTCGGGCACGATCCGATCAATGACTCCAAGCTCAAGCAGGTCCGGCGCGGTGAGCTTGAGCGCTTCGGCCGCGCGATCGGCCTTGCTCGCATCCTTCCAAAGGATGGCGGCGCATCCTTCGGGGGAGATCACCGAGTAGATCGCGTTCTCCAGCATGAGAATGACGTCTCCAACGGCGATGGCCAGAGCACCGCCCGATCCCCCCTCCCCCGTGATCGTCACAATAATCGGAACGCGCAGGCGCGCCATCTCGCGAAGATTGTACGCGATCGCTTCGGCTTGCCCGCGCTCCTCGGCGTCCACTCCAGGATACGCGCCCGGCGTATCTACGAAGGAGAAGATCGGACGATGGAACTTCTCAGCCAGCTTCATCGCTCGAAGGGCCTTGCGATACCCCTCCGGCTTCGGCATCCCAAAGTTGCGAAGCTGCCGTTGCTTGAAATCATGCCCTTTCTGATGGCCGACCACCAGCACCGGCTCCCCGTGAAATCGCGCCAAGCCGCAAACGATCGCCGGATCATCGGCGAAACGCCGATCACCGTGAATCTCGATGAAGTCCTCAAAGATCCATGAGACGAAATCGAGTGTGTATGGACGATCGGGATGGCGCGCCAGTTTCACCCGATCCATCGCCGTCACCGGGCGCGCGAACTGCTCGCGCAATCGTTCGACTCGTTGCTTGAGCGCCACCAGCTCCTCTTGCTCTCCTCGTGTCGTCGCCCGCTGCGATAGTTCCTCCAATCGGCTCTCCAGCTCGGCCAATTCCTGCTTGAGTTGCTCCCTCTCCTCCATCTCGCCCCTCCAAAGTAACGGCGGTGCCCGAGCCACCTCCCTACCGCGGGATGCGAGCTTTCAATCAGCGGTCATGTATTGTACTGTAAGAATCCCACAAATGCCTAGCTGCTGCGGATCGAGCGATCGAACATGCGAAAGAGGCGCTCTAGCTCCCGCCCGCGCCATCGCCGCGCGCTCTGCTCCCGACGCCGATCTCGCCATACCCCTGGCAATTCCCGAAGCGCCCCCACGAGCGCCGCTCCAAAAGCCCAATCCCATCGCAGCGGGATCGTCAGCGTGAGCAAGGTGACGACCATCGCATGCTCCAACCACCAATCCCACTCATCCAAGTTCTTCCAATGGACGAGCAACCGATTCCGCTCGCTCGCCCGTCGAATGAAAGACCGCGAGAAGCGCGGCCCGATCGTTCGACTCGCTTCATGATATACAACGGCGCGCGGTTCATATCTGATCTGCCACCCGCGCCGCCATGCCCGCAGGCTCAAATCCACGTCCTCCCAGTAGAACGGCCGCAACCGCTCATCGAATCCCCCAAGCTCATGCACTTTCTCCGCATCGAAGGCCGAGAATCCGCCGCTCGCCAAAAGCGAAAGCCACGTCTCGAACGGTTCCGCCGAACAACCGGCAGCCCCACGCTCGCCTTCCGGCGTGACATCGTAATCCTCATGAACCCGCCAGAATCCCCGACGAAAGCGGCCGAGCTTCCCCCCGCTCGCGAGCCTTCGCGTGCGCGGATCCAACGCTCGACACGTCACCGCGAAGACGTCGGGATCAGAGAAATGTGGCACGAGGTAAAAGAGCACATCCCGCTCTACGGCCACATCATTGTTGAGAAGAAAAATCACCGGGAACCGCGCCCGACGAAATCCCACATTCGCCGTCGGTGCAAATCCCTCCGGCCCGCACTTCACGAGGACTTCGACACACGGTGGGGCATTCGCCTTCACCCATTCCGGCGTCCCATCCTCGCTCCCATCATCAACGATCACGATTTCGACGCGCGCCTCCATCTCTCGCTGATAGGCGTATGCCGCCTCCACAACCGAAGGAAGAAACTGTTCGAGCAAATGGCGCCCGTTCCACGTCGGGATAACAATGCTCACATCGGGATAAGGGCGATCAGACATCTAAATCCGGCAACCAGTGCTGCAGTCTTTGCCGCAGAAGGGCGATCAGCTCCGGCGAATCCCGCTCGTAAATGTCCGGAATGTTCAGCACGATGATTTTCTCGGCGAGCCCCTCGACATCGGGGAAGAGTTCGAGCAGTTGCGTCCGATGACGATCATATCGCTCATCCATCACGAAGATGAGATCGGCCCACTCCACGAGATCGCGCGTCACCGGACGCGTGGCCAGCGGCGACACTCCCGCCGAACGCGCTTCATATCGTTGACTCCGCGCCAATAGCGCTTCGGCTGTCGGCGAGCGATGTTGATTCGCCGTGCAGATGAAGAGCACCCGCCGCTTCATGGCTTTGAAGACTCGATTATATCCAACCCCACGACGACCGCCAACGCACATCCCAGGATGCGATATCCTCATGCGCCCGTGCGCAACACTAATGGGACAGCGCGAGAAACTGCTCGTATACGAACGATACGAGGTCGCGCGGCGCGCGCTCGATGCCGACATCATGGCGTACCGCGAGATTTGAGATCGCTCATTGACCACTACACATCGGCGAACCGCGCCATCCAACGTCATGAGAAGCGATGCCTCTTCTTCGAGGTTCAACTGAACCGGACCGCGGCCCCAAAGGATGACCGTGCCACTCCCGCTGATCCGAAGCGCATCATTCAAAACAAGTCGGGATTCTGGGATGCGCGCGCGAGGGTCCCGATGCTCCGAGCCGACCTCGCCGAACGAGCCGTTGAAGTCATTGACAGCGCGGAAGGCGAAATATATGCTTCACAGCGCATATGAACATCCGAGCGATGAAGGAGTACGCCGAAATCCTTAAAGCTCTGGGCGATGAGACGCGGCTCCGTATCATGCACCTACTGATGATTGCCAAGAGCGGTCTCTGCGTCTGCGAATTGGTCGATTCCCTGGAGATCCCCCAGTACAACGTCTCCAAGCATTTGAGGGTATTGAAGCAGGCGGGACTGCTCACCGAGCGGAGGGAGGGCCGATGGGTCTATTACTCGCTGCCCGACGCCGATGAGCCGTTCACGCGCGCTCTCTTTGACGCCGTCGCCTCAATTCCAAGAGGCCTTTCGGCAAGGGATGAAAGGGAGCTGAAGAAGCGCCTGCGCCTTCGCATCCGTGGCAAATGCCTCGTCGGGATACAAAAGGAGAGATTGTTGCCGGGCAGGGCGGCCAAGAGAGTGCGCCAGAAGGCGAAGGCCGAAGTGGCATCGGTGAGCCGATGAGCAAACGCTATGACTGGTCAAGAGCCGATTGAGAAAATCCGAGCTGAATTACGCGTGGGCATGGACTTG